>DAOQBQ010000112.1:0-1520 GCA_035355175.1 Candidatus Dojkabacteria bacterium | reverse complement strand
GTATCCAGTACTTCACAGAGGGATGACCATATGCTCCAATATTTTGAGCTCTTTCATTAGTATGATGAACTGGGACATGATCTATACCCCCTGTATGAATATCAAAATGCTCTCCTAATATTTTAGTTCCCATTACAGAACACTCGATATGCCATCCTGGGAAACCATCGCCCCAGGGAGATGGCCAATTCATAGCATGATCTGCATACTTACCTACTCTTTTCATCCAAAGTACAAAGTCTGCAGGGTTCTTTTTCTCTGAATCTACGACTACCTCATCTCTCACCCCCACCTCTTTCTCTTCTAAATCTTGTCCTGTAAATACTGTATAGTCAGGTATCTTACTAATATCAAAATATACAGCTTGTTTTGTTTCATATGTATACCCATTCCTCTCTATCATCTTAATCATCTCAATTATCTCATTAACAAAGTTTGTTGCTCTACTCCAACCATATTGCTCTACATCTTTAAATGTTAAATCCTTGGGTATCTCCTTACCATTAGGAGCTAAAATATTTAACTTTCTAAAATCATCAATTACTGTATCTATATATTTATTCGCAATATCTAAAGGTGTAATACCCTCTCTTTTTGCCTGTCTATCCATTTTATCCTCCCCGAAATCACTACCAAAGTCATCTGTTGATGACATATGTCCTACATCTGTAAGATTCATTACCCTTTTTACATCATACCCGAGATAAAGAAGTGCCCTATGTAATATATCCCAGTTGATATATGCTCTAATATTACCCATGTGCATTCTAAAATATACTGTTGGTCCACAGCTATATATTGATACCTGATTATCCTTAATAGGTTGTATCTCTACTACTTTTCTATCTATCGTTGAATACAGTTTCATATATATATTTGTATTAAATATCTCTTCTTCCCTCCAAAGCTCTTTTTAATGTTAATCTATCTGCATACTCTAAATCTGCACCAGTTGGAAGACCCATTGCTAATCTAGATATATGTATTTTACCCTCTTTTACATAAGTATTAAATATATCTAGTATGTAACTGGCTGTTGCCTCTCCCTCTAAACTTGGATTAGTTGCCACTATCAACTCTATTTTACTCTCACTTTCGTTTACTGCAGAGGTAATTCTCTCCTCTAACTCTTTAAATCTTAACTCAGAGGCAGTAATTCCCTCCGCTGGAGATATTACACCACCAAGTACAAAGTAAAGACCGTTGTACACCCCTGAGTTTTCAAATGCAACAACATCTAGTGGCTCCTCTACAACACATATCGTGCTATGATCCCTTTGTGGACTATCACATATATCACATATCTCTTTATCTGTAACATTAAAACATGATATACAAAACTTTGTCTTTTCATCCATCTCTATTAATGCATTCCCCAATTTACTTGCATCTCTGTTTGGAGACCTTAAAAAATGGTATGTCATTCTTGCAGCAGACTTTGGGCCTACTCCTGGGAGCTTACTAAATTCGTTAACAACATTTTCGACAGATTTAGGAAGTACAGACATATTAACCTAACA
>DAOQBQ010000111.1:0-1522 GCA_035355175.1 Candidatus Dojkabacteria bacterium | reverse complement strand
AAAAAAGATCTATTCAATATCTCCTTAGATATTTCCCCCCTATATATGTTATTTATTAGTTTAAATACTATGTATGGGGTGGAAATAAATATATTAATGAAAAATTAAGAAGGAGAAAAAATGAGAAAGGTTATAGATTTGTTATGGGGGATAGTAGGTGCATTCGTCTTTGGCATAGCGTTGGGCAGATACATTAAAAAGTTCTTATAAAACATATAAAAGGAGAATATTATGACAAGGGAAGAAGGAAGGCAAAAAGAAAGAAATTTTAGAACAGGATTTAAAAAGATTATGAAGTGGCTGTCTGGGTTTGTTGCACTATCAATTTTGGTTTATGTTTTTATGGGAGTATACATAGAGGGAAATCGTCAGAAGGGGTTAAAAAACTCTAAGGAGCTACTATCAGCAATCAACATTAGTTCTGTGCTACCATGGGAAAGCGATAATTATAATATCATCGCGGTTGTTAATTGTGATGATGAAAATATCTTTCTCAAAAAAAATGAATCAATTGGTAGCGAAATGTCTGGCTGTATAGTACATCTGGCAGAGAATGTGGTAGTCGAAAAATCTTTTTATAAACTTAAACCAAATGCAAGGTTAAAACTCAAAATAATAAATGAATAGATCTTTGGAGGGGATACTCGTAATATTACATATTAATTTATGTATTGAGTATTCCCTCTCCAGACCACTATACTGAATATATTTTTTCAATAAGTGGTAATACCTGTTTCTTTCTACTCACAATATCCTTAAGATATACAACATTATCTTTTATTTCTTTTGCTAATTCATTTTCTAATAGGTTAATGTCTTTTCCTACAGCTATTAATATACAATCCCTTTCTACAGGATTTGTTAGCATAACAATACGCAAATTAAAGTCCTTTTCAATATTCATTAGTTCTAATTCTTTGATAATTGAATCTGTATCCATATTTTCGCTGTTTAAAGTCTCTACCTGGCTAATAGATACCCAATTACCATTGATTTCTATATTTCTAATATCTTCTTCGATTATCTCTCTAGTAGCGAGAGTATGCCAAATATCTTTCTTTTTAAATATCTCTAATGAATACTCTTGAATATCCCCTACTTTACATATCATGTTTAATACATTAACCATATCAATATCTAATTGAATAGTTGTTGGAGATTTAAGACCAAGAGAGTCGTCTAATATAGCTGCTAATAGAATATTTGCAATATTAAGAGGTATCTGTATATTTGAATTAACAAACTTTTCTGTAATTAATGTACATGTACTACCACACGGTCTTATTGTGATTCTTTGAGGAACAATATCTTCTAATTTAACATCATGATGATCTATTACCTCTAAGATATTAGCTCTCTCCCATCCATCTGCTCTGTTTTCTGAATATGTATGATCTACAAGTACAACATTCATATTAGATATATCATTAACTAACTGAGGTATTTCTGTATTAAAGTTACTAAATATCCATTCTGTTAAAGGATTAATATCATCACAACGAATAGCTTTGTAATTGGTATC
>DAOQBQ010000110.1:0-1565 GCA_035355175.1 Candidatus Dojkabacteria bacterium | reverse complement strand
CCTCAATCTTTTCTATATCCCCATCCTTCCCAAATCTTTTAACAATATCATTAGCTAATTCTATTGGATTAGAACTCATCTTTTTAGATAGTTGCATTGCAATATTTGATGTTAAATCTCCATACTTCCTATCTAATGGTATTTCAACTGATACAAAATCGGTATCAATACCAAGCTCTTTTGATATTTCTATTAGTCTTTTTGATACCCTATCTTTAATCTCTATCATATGTTTTAGTATACATTAAATTGCACTCGGAAGGAGTTGAACCCTCAACCCTCGGTTCCGAAGACCGATGCTCTATCCAATTGAGCTACGAGTGCACACTAGATTATACCTCATTTCAAAGGATTTCTCTTTAAATCAAAATGTGTCTACGAGAAGGGAAAATATTTTGCATGATTAATCATAAAAATGTACTTGGACAGAATCGAACTGTCAACCTTTGGTTCCGCAAACCAATGCTCTATCCAATTGAGCTACAAGTACATATTTATTAATTTTATCATATTCTAACTACTTTATCTGTATATTTCCCTGCTCATAGGTAACTAAATATTGAACATTGCTGTTTAAGAAATTATTCAGTGTTTCACTACTAGGATGACCAAAGGAATTGTCTCTCCCAACAGAGCAAATTGCTAATGATGGGGATATCGTATTTAAGAATGTTTCACTATTTGATGAATCTGAACAGTGATGTCCTGCTTTCAGTACATCATAATTACCCGAGACTAGATTCTGTTTAATTATAACCTTCTCTACATCAGACTCTATATCCCCCATTAGTAAAAATCTTTTATTAAGGTATTCAAACTCTAAAACCAAGGAATCGTTATTTAGGTCATTGTTATATGACTTCACACATTTATCTTCACTCTCTTTTAATATTGGCCATACTACTTTTATACTCAAATCCCCCAAACTTATAGTGTCACCCCCACCTATCTCTTTCGCATTTGGATACCTTTGTAATAGCAACTTATAGTTATCATTTTCGTAGCATACAGGATAGTAAAGTATCTCCCCAACATCATACCTTTCTAATACACTTAATAAACCAACAAGATGATCGTTGTGCGGATGTGTTAATACAACATACTCTATCTTCCTATCATATATTGGAACATATTTTGGAAGCTGATATAGAATTGAGCTGTCAGGACCTCCATCTATCAATATCTGTAACTTATCATTTTGAATTAAGGTTGCATCGCCCTGCCCTACATCTAAGAATACAACCTTGTCCTCATACTTCACAGCGAGAAGATACACAACCCCAATAATTAACCATATTAAACTACTTAATACTTTTCCATTCATATCTTTTTGGAGAGTAAAAGATAATAGTTATTTGATGATACAGGATATTTGTACAAACAGAAAAGGAAAAGAAATAAATATATACCAATAGCAAATACATATTTATTAACCTCTAGTTCTACCATATTAATATTAGAGGTCATTAATACAAAGTATTTAAAGATACTTAATTGTATATATGGAACTATAAAAAGTATTTTAAGATTAAAGAAAATATTTAAAAATGTAATACCTAAACCCC
>DAOQBQ010000109.1:0-1573 GCA_035355175.1 Candidatus Dojkabacteria bacterium | reverse complement strand
TCCAGTAACCATATCTGCTTCATTCTTAAGAATGGGTTGAATCATATCTAATATCTGTTTGCTGTTAAATTGTCTATCAGCATCTATACTTACTAATATATCTGCCTTGTTCTCTAATGAGTACTGCAGTGCACTCTGAAATGCACTACCTACACCCCTATTTACTCCATGACTAACAACATCTGCACCACTCTCTTTTGCAATCTTTGCAGTATTATCAGTACTACCATCATCAACAACCAATACCTTAATTTCATCTATACCCTCTATCTTTTCAGGTAACTCCTTAATTACATCAGATATTCCATCTTGTTCATTTAATGCAGGCATATATATTACTAATTTCATCTATTTGAAACATAAAATTACTCTTCTAATTATACTAATTCTAATGTTAAAAAACTATTCAAATATATGATATATTAGATATATATATAACTTGAGAAGTAAGTACAATGGGTAGATTAAAAAATATATTTTTCTCCTTACCACTTCTTTTACTCTTTGTAACACCTACGAATGCAGCAAAAATAGAGGTAGGAGATTACACATTAGACACACAGTCTATTGTAGAAGATGACCTCTATGTATCAGGAGAGAATATTAAAATAAATGGGGTAGTAGATGGAGACCTAATTGTATTTGGAAACAATATCTTAGTAGATGGAACAGTAACAGGAGATCTATACCTATTTGGATCTACAGTATCAGTATCAGGGAATGTATACGGCAACTCTGTACTAGCTGGCTCAAGTGTAAAAACAGAGGGAAC
Organism: Candidatus Dojkabacteria bacterium; assembly: GCA_035355175.1. GTDB lineage: Bacteria > Patescibacteriota > Dojkabacteria > SC72 > SC72 > UBA2259. The sequence continues at coordinate 801 of DAOQBQ010000109.1, read as the reverse complement.
ATATGGAGGGAATTTAATCTTTGGTGCAATGATGAGTGATATTAATGGAAGTATCTCTAAAGATGTAATAGGATTCTCTGGAACTACAAATATGGCAGGAGCTATTACAGATGATGTTAGGATTGCATCTGGTCAAATTACCTCTTCTGCTACTGTTGGGGGAGATTTTCTAATTGAATCAGATAACTACACAATCGATGAAAATGATGTCTCTGGCGAGTTAATACTTGGAACACAACAGCTATGGCCAGAAGATACCAAGAGCAAATTAGAAGTATCATCAAATGATTTCCTTGGATTTAACTTGGGCCTAGCAATAGTGTCTTTCCTAGGAATGTATGTAGTGGGAGTATTGATAATTATGGCAGCACCCGTTAAAACACTTAAGATAGAGAAAAAGATTATAGAATCATGGTCTGAATTCTTTAAAAGCTTTGCTGTTGGGATAGTAATACTATTCACAATACCACTACCAATATTCTTTCTAATACTTACTTTGGTGGGAGTACCACTAGCATTTCTATTAACAGGAGTACTACTCTTCCTCTCTATCTTTGGAACAGTATGGGTCGAGTCCGCAATGGGACAGAAAATATTACAATTAACTAAACAGAAAGATAACGGAAGATTAATATCTCTACTCATTGGAAGATTAACATCCTCTATTGTTAAATTAATCCCAATTATTAATGGTATATATACAGTATCCTTAATTGCTCTAACAGTGGGATCTGTTGCTAGAACAAAATATGAATCCTTTATGATTTCAAGAAATACTTTAAAGAAAGAGAAGAAGAAATA
>DAOQBQ010000108.1:0-1593 GCA_035355175.1 Candidatus Dojkabacteria bacterium | reverse complement strand
ATAAATAGCAAAAAGAGGGTAATATCTAAATTAAAAGACAATAAGTAATATGGAGTTAATACTTGGAGATTGCTTAGAAGAACTGAAGAAGATGAAGGATAACAGTATTGACTGTGTTATTACATCTCCACCATACGAGGATATAGCAGGTGCAGGTTATACAGCCAACTCTAAAGATGTTTTATTCCTAAAGCTCTACTCTGAGTTTATAGATAAGCTGTTTAGAGAATATGCTAGGATATTAAAAATGGGTGGACAGGTATTTTTTAATGTAAAATCTAAAACAGCAAGTAAAACACTTAGGACTCCTCATTGGTTAGAGTTTACAGAGGGGTTTGGACTCTTGGATTTTAAGAGCTATATTATCTGGAAATATGCAGGTAGTTTTGATAGCACAAATAAAAGATTCCACTTGGATTATGAGATTATATATCATCTCTCTAAGGGAGATATTACTATTCCAGAGAACAAAAACATTAAAGATAGCTTAACATCTGTTTGGTATATACCACACAATATTAAAAATAGGGTACATCCTACTCAAATGCCAGAAAAGGTTGTAGAAAATATTATTGATAGGGCTGGTATAACTGGGGTGGTTTTGGATAGTTTTATGGGGAGTGGAACTACAGGGGTTGTTTGTAAAAGAGAGGGTTTAGAGTTCGTAGGGATAGAGCTAAATCCAAATTATTACGATTTGGCAAAAAGCCGAATAGATAATACTGCTACATTATTTATCTAAATTAAAACAATAAGTAATATGGAGAAGAAAGATTGGAGGAGGAAAAGAAAGATGACGATAAGACAGAAGAGTCAATGAAGTTACTCAAGGAAAAGGGCTATAGAATAGTTAAGGATAGATAGTTTAATTTAATCATTTAATAGAAATGGAAAAGAAAATAACAAAAGAACAATTAGAGGAAATTGCAGATAGTATAGGAGAGTTTTGTCATACATATTACAAGGGTTGTCAAAAGGTAGAAAATGGTAGTGTTATAGATTGGAATGAATGGGAATATATATATTCTACTGAGGTCGTGTGTATGCTTAATAGTAAAGAGGGGTTGAAGTTTTTAGAGGTGTTGTTATCTAAACTAAAGGAGTAATAGAAAAGAGAATAGAACAACTGGAGAACTTCTTAAAAACAAAACCAGAAAGGGAAGTTTATATGGGAGATGGAGATAATGCAGAAGAATGGGTTGAGATGGAGAATATACAGAACGACAGAATTGAAGAAAGTGTTATAGAAGAAATAGGGAGATTAAAAAGGTTATTATCTAAATTAAAAGACAATAAGTAATATGGAGAGAAGAATTAAGAATGGGGAAAAAGAATGGAAATGCGATAAGTGTAAAAAGTGGTTTAGATTAGATGAGGAGTGGGATAGTAAGGGTTCAAAGGAGGAGTGCGAACTTATCTGGGGGGTAGAACCAGAAGACGATATGCCAGCAGTTTGTGATGACTGTTGGGAAGAAATCCACCCCTCTAAATACCCTGACATATATACTCGGGTGTATGAGACATTACATAAATTAAAAGACAATAAGTAATATGGAGAAGAAAGAAAGAAGGTACTCCGTAAAGATACCTATA
>DAOQBQ010000107.1:0-1600 GCA_035355175.1 Candidatus Dojkabacteria bacterium | reverse complement strand
ATACCATTAATTATTTCTATAGTAATATTAATGGGTATATTAGTAATATTTTTAGTAAAAGGAAAAGACATTTTTAGTAATCTTAAAAAGAATGACCTAGAGATAGAGAAACAAGTTAAAATAGAAAAGTCAGAGTTCTCATCTTTTGTTTTTGTTACTCAAGAGAGTCCAAGTAATCATGTAATTAATATTAATCTTACTCCATTTCTAACATTTAATATTTCAGAAAAAGAAATTAAAAGTTTTAATATATCAAACTTTAAAGCAACTAATACTGGTAATAATGAAGTGATACTCGTTCACCCTACTGATTTGCCAATTGACACATTAAGTAGAACATTTCTTTTTACAAAACAGGAGGATATTAAACAAGAAAGTCTTAAATCTACTGAGAACAGTATAGAATATATTGTTGCTTCTGAAGTTAAAAACTTCAATGAAGTGGTAAGTAAGGGTACTGTATCACCATATTTTGGAATAATTATTAAAAATATTGCATCAGTAGATTACAAAGCTATATTAGAAAGGGATTCAACATTCGATGGTGCTAAATATCTGGAGTATAGCGAGATATCTTTAAATGATTTAGATAGTAATATCCAATTTGATATTTATATCGAATTTACTGATGGTAAGAAATATTCAAAAAGATTTACTACAGATATAAAAGGGGAATCATTTAAAACAGAAACAGCCCCTATCTTTCCAATAAGCCCTGTAGAGTAGTATAGTTTACAATATTAAACTTTGCTTTTAATCTAAGTATTCTTTCTACTTTTTCATCTATCATATCTATTTCTAACTCTTTGTTTTGTACTGCACTTAGAATACACTCATATACCTCTTTTTGAACATTGATTAATCCACTGTAAAGTAAAATATCATTACCAGCAATTAAGGCATCTTTAGCTACCTCACAGTACTCACCTACTCCTTCAATTGAATCCATCTCCATATCATCTGTAATCAATACTCCATCATACTTAAGTTCATCTCTTAATTTCTGTGTTAACAGTATTGTAGATACTGTAGATGGGTTACTATCAATATTTGGGTATAGAATATGTCCAACCATTATCATATCTACACTGTTTTGTTCAATGAGATATTTAAATGGATATATATAATCATTAAATTCGTTCTGTGAGATATACACTTTTGGGAGTCCAAAGTGTGAGTCTACGGATGAGTTACTATGTCCAGGATAGTGTTTAGCAACACAGGCAATTTTTGACTCGGTATACCCCTCTATTGCAGATTTAGACTTTAAAGAAATCTCTTCCACATTTCCTCTAAATACCCTTTGATACAGAAAAGAGCTAGGGTTAGTTATATATTCAACAACTGGTGCTAAATTAACATTTATACCTAAATCTTTTAATATTTTTCCTCTCTCTTTTGCAATATCGTATGCCTTTTGTGGCTTAAAAAAATAAATTTGAGAGAGTGTAAGTGTATCATTACCTTTAATTCTTGCTACTATTCCTCCTTCTTGATCTATCGATATTAATAATGGGATTGTAGACATACTCTGTAATGTTTCATTTAATGTTTTTAACTGCCCATTTGATGATATGTTTTTACCAAGTAGTAAAACTCC
>DAOQBQ010000106.1:0-1662 GCA_035355175.1 Candidatus Dojkabacteria bacterium | reverse complement strand
ACCATACACATAATATATGCTAAAGATGGATTAATACCCGCTGGTACAAACTCCCCTCTCCACTCTCTTTTAGAAAGGTCTAACCTATTTCCTTTCCCATCTTCAATAGATATTGGGGAGTACAGATTTCTAAATATATTAATATCAGAATCTGTATATTCAAATATTAATTCCTTACTACTTTCCTTAACCACTTTAATATTGGGATACTTCTGTTTAAGCTCTTCTAAAACATATTTTAATGTCCCATCCAAAAAGAATATTTTGTATACATAGATATTACTCATCCCCCCATTATACTAAATTGTTTTTGTTTCTACATAAATATATACTCAAGTATATAAATTGAGAACAAACAGATATGTCATCAACCTTTAGAACACCACAAAATATATTACAGAGTCAGAAACACGCCTTTGAGGGAATAGTATCTATAATTAAAAATGAAAGAAATTTTAGAATACAGATAGTAGTTGCAATACTTGTAGTACTAATATCTTTTCTCCTTAAAATATCTCATCAAGATTGGATAGCTGTTGGATTCTTAATTACCTTAGTATTAATCTCTGAAGCTTTTAACAGTGTAATAGAGGCGGTATGTGACACTGTATCCAAGGAGTACAGAGTAAACATTAAATATGCAAAAGATGTAAGTGCAGGTGCTGTACTTGTAAGTGCAATACTTTCCTTTGTATTAGGATTAATAATATTTGTACCTTACATAGTAGATATATTTTTAAAAATGTAAAATGAATAATCAGGAAATATATAGGGAGAGATATAAAAAGATATATCCAAAATGGAAAGAGAGTACTACCATATATCATGATTTAATATTAAAGAACGTAAATGAGAAAACATATTTACTTGATGTAGGATGTGGGCATAGTACACTACTTGCAGATATATACTCTAAAACTACAAATACCTACGGTATAGATCCTGATATTAATGCTTTAAAAAGAAATACCTTAATTAAAAATATTAAAAACTGTTTTGTTGAAAAGATGCCTTACAAAGATAATTTCTTTGATTTAGTAATATGTAGCTGGGTACTTGAGCATCTGCTTGAACCAAAAAAATCTTTCAAAGAGATATATCGTGTATTAAAACCCAGTGGTAAATTAATATTTCTTACACCTAATAGATTAAATTACAATGTATGGATAATACGGTTAATACCTCAAAGATTCCATAACTTCTTAACACAAAAACTTTACAATAGACAGGAACATGATACATTTCCAAAACATTACAAAGTTAATACTCCTAAGGATATTGAAAAAATACTAATCCCTATCGGTTTTAAGAAAGATACTCTTCTTCTTAACGAAGATCCCTCTTACATTAGTTTCAATACCTTAACATTTAAAATTGCATTACTTTTAGAAAAGATATTTAAGAAAAGAAAAGTACATATAATTGGAGAGTATAGAAAATGAGAATACAATTTCAAATGGGTATTGACCCATATCTAAAAATAGTATACAATACTAATGGGTAAATACCCAAATTAAATTATTAATATATAAATATGCCTAACTTAGATGGAACAGGTCCATTAGGACAAGGCCCTATAGGTAGATTCGGTAGAAGACTCTTTCAAAGAAGAGTAACTACTGGAAAAGGACAGGGTGGAAGTGGAGAGTGTGTATGCCCAAA
>DAOQBQ010000105.1:0-1686 GCA_035355175.1 Candidatus Dojkabacteria bacterium | reverse complement strand
ATTCATATACCTCAATATTAAATCCTGGCATAAACTGTTGTATTAAAAAGAATGCCCCTACACCAAGAAGTAGGGTCATAATGAAAGAGGTAATAAAGTTCTCCCTAATAGTAAGAAAGTTTAATATAGCTGATGCTAAGAATACTGTTATAGCAAAAATAAATAGAGTAGCGATTAGATATATACCATTTGTTGGTATAGATACTCCTCTTAATAAACTTAAAACAAGAAAACCTCCAAGCATATACTGAATTAAATTTCTTAAAAACTTTTTCATAATATATAAATAACATCTAATATACAGATATATTAGCATATTACATATTTGAAATATATATTGGCAAATTAAAATAATATAGGATAGACAAACGGTTGTTTAGAATCTAAAAATTAATGTATATTGGATATATGGATTCTTTCTGTAAGACTAAAATAATTGCAACAATAGGTCCATCCTCTTGGGATGAAACTGTGCTAAGGGAGATGATAGCTAACGGTATGGATGTTGCTAGAATAAATGCCTCTTTTGCTGATTTTGATGAATTAGACAGAGTATCTAAAAGTATTAGAGATATCTCTCCAAGAGTAGCTCTAATGTTAGATACAAAGGGATTTAAGATACGAATAACTAGATTTGAGGAAGATAGGGAGCTAAAAGAGGGAAGTGATGTTGTTGTAGTACCTGATACATATAAAGATAGTGAAACTTTACCAAATAACTATATCTGTATAACATATCCAACACTTCATTTAGATATTGCTCGAAATACTGAGATACTTCTTGATGATGGAAATCTAGTAATAAAAGTTGTCGATATAAAGGGGCAGGAGATTCTTTGTACTGTATTACAAGGTGGTATATTAAGACCTAAAAAAACAGTTAATATCCCAAATACACATCTTGCATTTCCTGATTTAAGTGAGAAGGATAAAAACGATATTAAATACGCTGTTGATAATAATTTCGATTTTATTTCTGCTTCATATATTAGAAATGTAAATGATGTAGCTAAAGTTAGAGAGGTAATGGGGAATACGGAAACGAAATTAATTGCGAAGATTGAGGATAGAGAAGGTATTAATAACTTTGATCAAATACTTAACTTTGTAGATGGAGTGATGATTGGAAGAGGGGATATGGGAGTAGAAATACCTCTTGCAGAGGTTCCAATAATTCAAAAACAGTTAATATACAAGTGTAGGTGTGTAGGAAAACCAGTAATTGTTGCAACCCAAATGTTAGAATCTATGAAAGAGCATATTAGGCCAACACGAGCCGAGGTTAGTGATGTTGCAAATGCAATTATGGATGGTTGTGATGCTGTAATGCTTTCAGCTGAGACATCAACTGGAGAGTACCCTGGTGAGTCTATCAAGATGATGAATAGTATTGCATTAACTGTAGAGAATGTACTTAGACCCCAAAGAGTACAGGGATATACACAAGCTACTATTGAAACAGATGTCATCTCTGAATCTTTAATTGAAATATCTCAAAACCTTAACTTAAAAGGTATCTTAGTTATATCTGAAACAGGTAAGACCTCTCAGAGTATATCTAGACATAGATTACATATTCCTATATGGGAAGTTGGTACAAATATGCAGAGAATTCGTCAAAACTCATTACTTAGAGGTGTAAAAGGGTACTATATAAAAGAATTACCCCATGATAGGGATAATATA
>DAOQBQ010000104.1:0-1734 GCA_035355175.1 Candidatus Dojkabacteria bacterium | reverse complement strand
TCCATTCGCATATGAATCTACACCATCTGTAAGTATTAATGATTCAGGTTGGTATAAAGTAGCAAAATTAGATGGGGAGGATGATTACAGTAAGATTAAGATTAATAATAGTAGTATAGGAAGTTCTCAGAACCTTATACTTTCTGTTGATACAACAAATGGAACAGAAAATATAAATGTTGTTTCTAACTTTACATCTGGAGGATACGATATATCTAAAGCAAGAATAAATACAGAGAATGGAACAAAATATCTTGAGGTATATATTGGAGAAGCAAATGGGAACAATGTTAAAGTATCATTAGACTCTCAAAATAGTAATTGGATATCAACACCTATTAGTAGAGTAGAGGGAGATAGATTAGGTCTAAAGGAGTTTGAATTCTCAGGAGTACTCTTCGGAGTAAGTGATATCTTCGCTATAGAGGAAACGGGATTAAAGGTGAATGGGGATCTAATATCTTCTAATATTAATTCAAATATGGGAGATAGTATCAATAGGTGGAATGATATATATGCTAAGGGGACTATTAGAATAGGAAGTGGTGTAGATGGAGAGGGAGCTATTAGATTTAATGTAGAGAAGAAAGTTTTAGAGTTTAGTAACGATGGTAGTACATGGTTGCCACTTGGGAATCTAAGTTCTCAAAGCGTTCTCTCTCCAGAGTATCCAGGAGCCATACTTTATGCTGATGGAAGTGATAACTATGGAGCTATGACATCAGATGCAGAACAGAGTTCTGGAACATTTAGAAACTACTATGAATGGGTATCTGATAAAGATACTCCTCAAGATTACGATATTTTAGTAAGAGTTACTCTTCCAGATGACTTTGTAAGTTGGAAGGAAGATGCTATATATCTTGACTTTATGACAGAAAATTCTGGATCTTTGATTGATAATAAGGTGGATATGTATCTAATGGGAGGAAGTGGGGTAGATGCACAAGCTACGGATGGTATAAGTGCTATGCCTTCTACATGGCAAAGAATGAGTATAAAGGGTATAGATATAAATGATTGTAACGATGCAGGAAGTACATGCACATTGAGAATATCTGTAAGCTCAAGTTTTGATTACTTCGTTAGAGTAGGTGATATTACCTTAAACTATAACAGAGGACTTTAGGTCGTATGAGAAAAGCTATTCGTTTTGTAATTTACTTTGTATTAATCAGTATCTCTTTAATAGGGATATACATATTTATTAACTCTTTAAATAGAGGGAATGATCAGATAGTACAAGCATCTGAAGGGTATTTTAAAAATATTAGCCCTAAATTTGGAATAGATTTTGTAAATGGACAGTATGTTCGATTTGAAACAGTATCATCATACAAAAACCCATTTGAAGAAAGTAAAGAGAGTATATGGAAGAAGATAGTATATAAATTAGGTATTAAAGAGAGAAAGAAAGGTATTGAGATATCTCTAATAGATGTATCATATGATACAAATTTGCAGGGTGTTTTAAATGAGAAAGATGTTGAGACATCAAGTAAGAAAGAGTTAAATAGGGGGTTTGAGTTAGTATCTATTGGAAGGGAAATAGGAGGGCAAGAAGAGGGTATCTCTAAAGACACTGTTATATCTAAGAATATATACCAAGGGGTAGACATAGAGTATCAGGTTATTGAAGGAAAGGGATTAAAAGAGGAGATAGTATTAAATGAGCTACCAGAGTATACAAAGGAGTGTGAGCAAGGAGAGTGTAGTGCTCCAGTAAATAGGTTT
>DAOQBQ010000103.1:0-1768 GCA_035355175.1 Candidatus Dojkabacteria bacterium | reverse complement strand
AAACAGAAAGGAAAAATATAATGGAAGAGAGTATATTTGAACAAATACTATCAGTAGACTGGAGTCCATCCATATCTTTCGGAGGTATGTTTAAACTGCCTTTAATATTGGTTTTAATAGTATGCATATTCTACGCCTTTATGCTCTCTCTTAGAACTAAGATATTAGTGGACACTGTTGAGTCTGAAGGAAATATTAAGATAAAAATTTTAGTATTTATTAATCTTCTAGTATCCCTAATAATAGGGGTGGTGGGAACAATAATAATTGTATTAGCATAAAAAAATGTCCATTACTGCTTCAAAGTATATTAACAATTCAGATTTGAAAACCTCGTACATAGGCCTGTTTAATTACAAAAGCCCATCAAGAGGAAAGCAGGTCTCATTTATTGATATCTACGGTCTACTGTTCTTCTCCTCAGAGGTAGAGATACCAGGTGATAAGCTAGCTAAGTTTGCATGGGATGGAGTAGTCGATGGGTTCGAATACTCTAAAACAGATTCTACAAATGAGTCTCTGAAACTGGGTTTAACTGAGGCTACCAGAAGGGTAAAGCAGTTAATTGTTAACGATCCTAATATCGGGAAATATGGAGTTGAAATTAATTTTACTGTATTCGTTTCTAGCGATAGGGGAGTGTATATTGGACTCCTTGGAGAGAGTGATATATTTGTCTACAAGGATGGAAGGTTGATAGATATCTTTGAGATGTTAAAAAACAAAAGTGCAAAAACAGCAGCCGTTGCTATAGAAGAAGGGGATTTAATATTCTGTTCTTCAGCGGGGTATATTAAGGAGAATATGCAAAAGCTGATTAGTGCAAAGAGTAGAGAAGAGCTAATATCGGCCCTTGAAGAGTTAGGAAAAGAGATAGGCGATGATACAGGTATAGTAGTTCTAACAAAAGAGAAAGATTTAAAGGAGAAAGAGATTGAAGTAATTACTTCAACTGAAATTAAAAAAAAGAGTAACAAAATGTATGAACCATCTGATACCGACTATATTCCTACTACAAAGAATGTTAGTAGAATATTTAAAGTTCCAGGCGAGGAGAAAGATTTGAAAGAAGTAATAGGTGCACAGTTAAAAAAGCTTTCATTTATTAAAGATGTAAGTAAGAACCTTTCGGAGAAGGTAAAACCGTTGTTTACAAAAACATCAAGGGGATTATTATCAGTATTTTCTAGGGCTTCATCAAAAATCAAGAGTGGTATATCTGATAGAATAGGCAAGAAGAGATGGTATAAAAAAGTATCAGCTACTGTATCTCAAAGTAACTTTATTAAAAAAGATAAAGAGAAGTTTAAAGAGTTTAAAATAGATGGGTATAAACAGAAAGGAACAAGATTGCATAGGGCAAAGATACTTCTATTGGCCTTGCTTGGAGTCTCACTAGTTGTTGGTGGAGTAAAGTTTACTCTTGATCAGAAAGAGGCAAGAGAGATTAGTAAAAATGCAAATGAGGTATTTATATCTGTTGAAAAACTCATAGCTGATGCACAAGGTAAATTAGGTACTGATAGGGAGAGTTCTGAGTCATATATTTTTCAAGCGTCTGACAAGCTATCAAAACTTACAGCAGAATTAAGTGAAAAAGACACGAAAAGATACGAAGAGCTAAAAGGGCAGGTTCTTGGTATCGAAGATTCTTTGTACAAGAAAAAGAGGCTCTCTTTATCTAGTGGTAATATTGAAAAATACTACGACTCATTCAATTCTAATCAGGATTCTAATCCGGGAGATATCGGTATATTTAGAGATAAAA
>DAOQBQ010000102.1:0-1771 GCA_035355175.1 Candidatus Dojkabacteria bacterium | reverse complement strand
TAAACCACTCATATGAATCATCACCATAGTAATATGTATCTAAGAAACTCTCTAGAATACTTCTCTGCAACCCCTTATCCATATCTAAAACATCTTTTTTAGAAGATTCATACATATCATCAAAAAATATCTCAAACTGAGAAGGTATATCACTCCACTTAGCAATATCCTTTCTAACTTTCTCCCCCTCCCTTTCAATATTAAAAATATTAATACAGTAATCCTTGTGATTAACTAATTTTAAATGAATACCCTCATTAAACTTTTCAGACCACTCTAAAACATAAGTATATATCTCCTTAGAACTTAACTTAGAAATATACTCTTTAGAGATATCATTTAACTTAGTAATATCAAAAAGAGCACCTGCTTTGTTAAACTTCTCTAACCTTAAATCAAATTCTAAAATATCTTTATCTGGATTTTGAATCCTCCAATCAGAGAAATTAGAGTTAGCAATATTTAAAAGATACTCTATTACTGCCTGTACAGGATAACCGTTTCCAATATAGTAGGAAACTGCAAATTCGGGATCTTTTCTTTTACTTAATTTCCTCTTCCCACTCTCATCTAATTTCATTAAAGGAGAGATATGGCCATACTCTAACTGTTTAAAACCCAATACCTTAAATATCTCCATATGTAACGGTTGAGAAGATAACCACTCATCCCCCCTAAGTACAAATGAAATACCCATTAATGTATCATCAATAGGGTGAGCAAAGTGATATGTAGGTAAACCATCTGATTTTAAAAGTACAGCATCCATATCATTCTCTGAGAGAGTAATACCACCCTTAATTAAATCTTTTACATTAATCTTGTTTTCTAAATTCCCCCTAGAGTACAACCTAATGACAAACTTCTTACCCATATCTAATTCCCTCTTAATATCTTCTAAAGATGCCTCTCTCCATTTAGCCCATTTATCAAAATATCCCGTTCTACAACCTGTATCTGTTTGCTCTTTTCTAATACACTCTAACTCCTGCTCTGTACAGAAACATGGATAGGCAGAACCTTTAGAAACTAAATCTTTAGCAAACACTTTATAAATACTCTCCCTTTTACTCTGAATATATGGACCGTACTCTCCATTAGAGCTTTGCTCATCAACCATACCCTCATCAAAATCAATACCAAAATATTTTAATCCATTAATAATTTGAGTAACACCATTTTCAACCTCCCTTACCTTATCAGTATCCTCTATTCTAAGTATAAATACACCTTCACTTCTTTTGGTAAGTATATATCCAACTAAACTAGTATATACATTCCCAATATGTATAAACCCAGTAGGACTTGGTGCAAATCTTAAAACTAATTGGTTATCTTTTAAATCTCTCTTTGGATATTTTTTTAATACCTCTTCTACACTCTCTTTAACATCAGGAAAAAGTAAATCAGACAATATTTTGTTCTCACTATCTGTTCTCATATTATTGATATATATTATATACGCTGTTATTATTATATCATGACATTAACAGAAGCAGCATTCTGGACAAAAAGATTTGGAGTAATAGTACTAGGATTTTTAGGAATACTCTTTGTAATAGTATTTATAGCTTTTAATCCTTTTAAAACAGTACAACCCCCAGAGAAATATATTACCCCTACCTGTTCATGTACTGATATCAAAGATGAATTTTTAGAAAGTGTACTTACCATCCCATCGTTAGAGTTAATACCCGAATCTAATCCTGCATATGTAATTCAAACAGCCTCAGGAACTTTAGAATACGGTGTAGATGCTGTAAATATATAT
>DAOQBQ010000101.1:0-1807 GCA_035355175.1 Candidatus Dojkabacteria bacterium | reverse complement strand
AGTTCAATTCCATTAGTACCGTTATTAGCAGTAAAAAAAACATTTTCATCAAAAACTACTAGATTTGCTGGGCTACTCCCAGTTAGTCCCTCTCTTATATCTTTAACCAGAACAGTACCCACTTCTGTCCCATCACTTTTCCAAAGCTCTGTTCCTTTGTAATCATCATATGCAGTAAAAATAACTTCTCCATTGTATGATGTTAAACTACTCACCCCTGCACCTTGGTATTCATTAACATCCTTAACCATAATTGGTTCTAATGCTGCATTTATATAATTATTGGGGAAAAGGAAAGTAAAAAGAGTTACAAAAACAAATAGTATTATTATCCTAATATATTTTCGACTGTTTTTAACCATTTCTAGAATCTTGTAATTATAATTATTCAGTATAAATAATAATTAATTAAAAGACAAATTTTATAAGGGAATTTGTTCTTATAGGGTTTTATATGAAAAGAGATTATAAAATACATTGTTTTTATATATGTTTTATTGAATACAACGTTGATATTTTAGTATATGTTTGATATACTTTTTTGATTATTTGGGGTGGTAGCTCAACTGGTTAGAGCTTTGCACTGTCACTGCAAAGGTTGCGGGTTCGAGTCCCGTCCACCCCGCCAAACTTCATTGGTTCCTCATAGACCCGTACACTACCCCTAAATAATCCCGTTGTTATACAAGAATTAGACCCTTGAAATTTGATGTTTTCAAAAACATGGCCTGGTGTATAAAAAAGTCTGAAAAAGCCCCATTTAAAAACCCCTTCTGTTCGAAGTAAGAACGTTGATTTAACACAACAAAGTCAATGTGCTTATTATTACCCCTCCGTTACATTCTCGTTTACCCTCCTATATCTTTTGTGGATAAATCTGTTTTTTGTTTACAAATACCTTGTCAAATAACTTGACAATTATTTGACAAATCCATATAATAAACTATGTTAAATCCTAATTACAAACTAAGTAAAAAACTCTTAGAAAATATCTCCACTGTAGAAAGACTGTATGGACAATTAGAATCACAAGTTGTTCCTAAGAAACTACTTCTTAATCTAGAAAAACATAATCTTGTTAAATCATCTTTTTCTTCTAACAGTATTGAAGGTAACCCACTCTCTCAAGAGGAAGTTACTAACTTAATATTAGGTGGTAGAGTACCAGCCAATAGAGATGAGAAGGAAGTTAAAAACTATTTTGAGATTCTTAAACGAATAGGTAAAGAATATGACACTTTAGATATAGATACCATACTTAAAATCCATAAGGAACTCTTAGAAGGGGTTGAAGATGAAATTGCAGGAGAGATAAGAGACAGGAAGGTTGTTGTAGGAAATCCCTCTGAGGAGGGTACTGTGGTTGTAAAGCATGATCCACCTGAACATACTAGGAAGGGAATTGAAAAACTTCTTGAGGAGTTAATAGATTGGACAAATACCTCAGAAGATTTAGACATACTAAAAGCAGGTATATATCATCATGATTTTGTATATATTCATCCATTTATAGATGGTAATGGTAGAGTTTGTAGATTAAGTACTACCCTACTCTTAGATAAATTGGGATACAAGATAAATAAATATTTTGTACTTGATGATTACTATGATATAGATAGAATTCAGTACTCTGATTCATTACACTCTGCAGATAGTGGGGATAAGACAGAATGGTTAGAGTATTTTACAGATGGTGTGAAGTATTCTCTACAGTCTGCACTAGCTAAGATAGAGGAAGGATTAAAGAGTATTTCTTTTGATATGAGGCCTACAAATAGAGAGAAGGATGTTTTAGAGTTAATAAAGA
>DAOQBQ010000100.1:0-1820 GCA_035355175.1 Candidatus Dojkabacteria bacterium | reverse complement strand
ACTGGGGTGGAAGATGGGATTTGAACCCACAACCCTCGGTTCCACAAACCGATGCTCTAACCAGTTGAGCTACATCCACCATATAAATAGATTATACCAAACAATACTAGTATAACAAACATTAAAGAAATCTCTTGCCAAAAGAAGAACTAATTAAAATATCTCTTATCTCTTTTTTATTAATATCTCCCTCTACCCAGATATGCGGAGGTATTTCTAACTGCTCTTTTAAATATTCCTGTATATCTTTAATGGATAACTCCTTGGCTTTCTTAACCGCTAAATTGTAATTAAATATATCCCTACCCTCAAGTATTCTAATAGCAATACCCTCTCCTAGTCCCGAATCATAAATAGTAGTCTTTGGAAATATATACATACTAATCATATCATCAAACCACTCTTTACCCTTTTTAGATTTAAGAAATTTAAATGCTTCTGTATATATTAAATTGTAAAACTCATCTAATGTTGTAACAATCTTAGATCTCTCTGTAGTAAAGCTATAAGCATATATAGAGTATTTAAATGAGAAATTCTGTGTTTTAGCAACCGAGAAGTTATATATCAAACTCATTTTTTCTCTAAGTATATTAAAAGCTAACCATTCTAATAGTTTAGCTGTAATAAAATTAACAGTTGTTAATTTGTAATTCTGTTTTTTTAAGATATCTTCGAAATACTCAAAATATATAGATATACCATTCTCTCTTTTATCTTGAAATACCCCTATCCTCCATTCATTCTTTAATTTAATATCCCTAATTCCTAAATTAGGAGAATATGTTAATCGCTTTGAAAAAGATTCAATCCTATCAATTATCCTCTTACTTAATTCTCCATTACTCTGAATAGAAATAACTGCATTACTATCTAGTATCCTATTAAGATAGTATTTTTCTAAATCATTTATGGTGATAGCTTTAATATCCTCTTCCTCTCCTAAAGTATCTCCTGTAAACTCGTCTGCAATACCTTTAAACATATGCTCCATATACATTATTGATGCATTACTCTTCTTTTTTAACTTTCTACTCTTTTCGGCAAGTATAATGCCCCTTTCTTTCTCTAAAAGATTAGAAAATTTTTTCTTAGGAAAATCATATATCTTTTCAAATCTATCAATTATTCTTAAAGCGCCCTTTTGATGAGAGTGACCCTCAAAAATAATATTCTTTTTATTTGTAAAAGCATTAATATCTAATGCAGGTCTCTCTTTACTACCCTGTTCAAACCTATTTATATCATCCTGAGTTCTAAAATAGCTATTTGGATTAAGTAACATATGTTCTAGAAAGTGTGCAGTACCCCTTGGTACATCCTCCTGTATTTCAAATGCAGCTCCTGCTGCATGTATTACGGCTAAATCAAAATTGATAGTTGCTGGATTATCTAAATGTAATACCTTTACTCCATTATCTGTTTCATATATCTTATATGTAATATTGTCATATCTATTTTTAAACTGTTTTAATAGTTTCATATATTAAAAATATATATTAATACTGCAATTATACATGATTACAGCAGAATCTGTTAAAAAAGAATTAAGCAAACACTCTAATATTGAAAAGAAAGATTTCTTTCCAAGATTCTTTAAAACGGCTAAGGGAGAGTATGGATACGGTGATAAATTTTGGGGTATTACAGTACCAAATATTAGAAGTATAGCTAAGAAGTATTACAAAGATATATCTTTAGATGAAATAAAAAAGTTAATAAATAGTGAGATACACGAAGTAAGGTTACTTGGATATATCATTCTTACTTATAAATATGAGAAAGAAGATAAAGAAGAAATATACAATTTCTATATTAAC
>DAOQBQ010000099.1:0-1833 GCA_035355175.1 Candidatus Dojkabacteria bacterium | reverse complement strand
CATATATCTGGATTAACTTCCTATTAAAATGACATAGTAATACCTCTGGTAAAACAAATACTGCAAGCAGAAGAACAGACCACCCTAAATGTGTAGATAGGATAATGAAGGCAGTTACACCTCTTGCTAACTGATATATTATCGTTGAAAAAGATTCATATGAATTAATTAGGTTAGCAATCGAATAATTAGGAATATACTCCATAAGATTTTGCAGTAAGGGTTTCTCAATATCCTGGAGATTAGATTTAGATATCTTGTTAATCATCCCAGCATTTGTATCTCTCCATACCTTATCCGTTATATTATTTCTGTAATTTATCCTTATCTTTGTTCCAATAGACACAAATAGCCCAAGTAGAAGGGATAAACATAGATAATAGAAAGATTCTGATTCTAAATATTGATATATATCAAATCCTTCAAACTCTTTTATTACAGTAACAGTTGCATCTAAGAATTTTCCAGCGACAGTAATACCTATCATTTCCGCTACAGTAACTACGACAAAGAGTAAATCTCTAATTACTACATCTTTTGTATATCTACTGTAAAAGAATTTAATAACTAACCACAGAGTCTTTACATTATCTTGTATAATACCTTTCATACTAATTCTATAATATCATGTACACATGGTTAGAGATAACAAATATTTAGAAAATTTACTATATGACCTTTGGGAGAGTAATTTCTCTGATGTTGCGAGATTAAATCTTGTTACTATCAAATATGGTAAACACTCTAAAAGACAGTTAGGAAGTATTAGATTAATTAAAGATATGAGTACATTTGAAAGATATATAAAGAGGTATAAACTAGAGAAGGATATGTTTGATAACCAGAGTGTATCATTAATAAATATTACTAGATACTTTATGTATGACTATGTACCAGAGTATGTTGTTAAGGCAACTATAGCACACGAGCTATGTCACTATACTCATGGTTTTAGTTCTCCATTAGAAAAGAAGTTTAAATACCCTCATCAAGGAGGTATTGTTAAAAAAGAGTTAAAAAATAGACACCTTTATGATATATATACAGATTCAAAGAGATGGTTAAAGGATAACTGGCTAGCAGTTATTTCTTAAACAAGAAATCTCTTTCTATACATTTCACTTTCTCTGCCCAATATAATTCTTAAACATGGAACAGAACTACATAGGAGAAAATATTCGTAGATACAGAGAAAGAGCTAAGTTAACTCAACAACAGTTAGCAGATAAAATAGGAATAACATGGGAGATGGTATCAAGATATGAAAGAAATGAGAGCTCTCCAATACATAGGTTAGATGATTTATCTAAAGCACTGAGTATATCCAAATCTGAAATACTAGAGAAACATATTCCCGAGAGATATAGCCACATAGAGTATAGGGTTCCCCTATTTATACAATACCCTTCTTCTAAGAAATTCACATCTGGTTATACAAACTACTACTACATATGTCCTGAATGGATTTTAAAAAGAGATAGGGAGTGTATAGCTATTGATACTGCACTCATTGAGAGTGATTATGAAGAGTTTGGTAAGAGTGGGATTGTATATATCTCTACACAGGTTAAACCTGAATTAAATGATTTAATATTAGTAAAGGGTAGTAATCAACTAATAACAGAGAGATATCGTAGTAAAAATGGAAATATTTTAGGAAAGATATTGGCTCAAGAGGTTAGATATTAAAAAAGGGGGTTTTGAATACCCCCTTTAATATTTTCTAAATGTTAATACTACATCATTCCATCCATTCCGCCTGGTATTGGATTCTCATGTGTATGTTCCTCGGGAATCTCTGCTACTACTGCTTCTGTTGTAATTAACATTGTA
>DAOQBQ010000098.1:0-1889 GCA_035355175.1 Candidatus Dojkabacteria bacterium | reverse complement strand
TATCTCATAGGTAAGATATATACCTATGCAGATATCATTCAAAAAGAGTAACTACGCTTTTATAGATTCGCAAAATCTCAATTTAGGTATTAGGAGTAAAGGATGGGAGTTAGATTTCAAGAGGTTTAGAATATATTTAAATGATAAATACAATGTTAAAAAGGCATTTCTGTTTCTTGGTTTTGTTGAGGAAAATATTCATTTATACCAATATTTTGAAAAAATAGGATATACACTAGTTTTTAAACCAACAGTAAGATACAAAAAGGATGGTAAGTACACAGTTAAAGGGAATGTAGATGTAGAGCTAGTCATGACAGTGATGATAGAAATTAATAATTTTAATAAAGCAGTAATTATATCTGGTGATGGAGATTTTCATTTTTTAATAAAATATTTGTTTAATAAGAACAAATTGGAAGCATTGTTGGTACCTAATAAGAAATATTCAAGCTTATTAAGGGAGTTCCAAGAGAGTATTTTCGTCTTAAGTCTAAAAAGGGATCTTTTGGAAAAACAAAGGATGGAGATCCGCGGTCGGTCGAAACCTTAGGCGACTTAACTCCATCATGGTGATTAAGATATTCTAAAATATTTCCATATTAGAGTCAAGAAGAAAGATATTAAATATGAGCTATTACCCATATATTCTATTCATTACTTTCCTTTTATACTGTTCTCTCATATTAAACTCTCCTGTTGTAGGTGGTTGATACATAATCGAATAGTTCTTACTTCCTATTGCTATAGTTTTGGATAGATTTGGAACAGTAGCATCTTTCTCTGAGAGTGTACCTTTTGTTTCAAGGTAGATCTGATGTGCTATATTAAAAAGGTCTCTAACAGTATTATCATCATTTATATCTAGTTCTGAGAGATACTGTATAGAGAGTGGTTGATTATTAATTATCTCTGTAGTTATTCTAAATAGACGAATATTACTTGGGTCGTTTGGATCGCTATATGCAAAGCATCTATCCATACCTTTAACTTGTTCTTCTAGGTATACCCTATGCATAACACCATCTACTTCTATATCTCTTTGTGGCATTAGGTTTTCTATACTTGCTACTTTTATTTCTGTCAGATCGTCGTTTCCCATATTATTTTGTATTAAGTTATTACAGAATTATATATTTTTGAAATGTAAAAGGGAATGTATTGAGATTTAAACTGGTCGAATTCGACGGGTTTAAAATGAGAGTTTTTTTATTTAGATATTTTGTAGTCAAATATTAAATATGTTTGAACAAAGGAATTATGTATAATACAGATATGAGAGGAGCCATTATAGGTGACATTATAGGTAGTAGTAGAGAATTCTGTCCTAGAGTCGTGGATAGAGATTTTGATCTATTTCCAGTAGGAAGTGAATTTACCGATGATAGTGTACTAACTATTGCTGTATATGATTCACTTAAAAACAGTATCCCATACGAGCAGTCTTTTACTAAATGGGTTACTAAGTATCCACATAAAGGATATGGAACATGGTTTTGGGGTTGGGTAACAGAGAAGGAAAAGAAACCGTATGGAAGTAAAGGCAATGGTGCTGCAATGAGAGTTTCCCCTGTGGGATGGCTATTTGATACCGAAGAAGATGTATTAAGAGAAGCAAAGAGGTCAGCAGATGTTACACACAATACAAAAGAAGGTGTAGATTCTGCTCAAGCAATCGCAATGTGTATATATCTTGCTAGAAAGAAGAAAAGTAAAGAGGAAATTAAGAAATATGTAGAGGAGAAATTTGGGTATAACTTGGGTAGATCTTTAATTGAAGTATTAAGGGATTATAAAGTTAACGAGTTAGCAGATGGTACTGTGCAGGAGAGTATAATATGTTTTTTAAGTGCAGATAGTTTTGAACAAACAATTAGAAATGCAATATC
>DAOQBQ010000097.1:0-1909 GCA_035355175.1 Candidatus Dojkabacteria bacterium | reverse complement strand
CTATAACAGGTATATGTATAACTGGGATATATCTACTCTTCTCTGAACAAATTGTAGATCTTGTATTTAATGGTATGTATTTAGAAATATCAAAATACTTAGTACCGTACGCCCTATCTATGGCAGCCTTTGGTGTTACATATATGGTAATTACATCACTACTTGTAGATGATTCATATATTCATATTTTATTTCTAATATTAATATCTATTATTCAGGTAATCCTTTATCAAATTAATAATGATACTCTCTATGATGCTTTCTTTAATCAGGTTATAATATACTGTTTACTTACTGCCTTTATCTTCTTTATATTAATTTTTTACATATTTAAAAAAAATGAGAAAAAATCTCAAGAGTAAATTTAAAGAGGAGTGGCAAGGCTTTAAAGACTTCGCCATGAAGGGAGACGCCATTACCTTGGCAGTAGGTGTAATAATAGGTGTAGCTTTTAAGGACTTGGTTGACTCATTAGTAAATAATATATTTACACCACCTATTGGCTTCTTAACAGCAAAATTAGATTTCTCTCAGCTATTTATTACATTAGGGAAAGAAAAGTATGAGACATTAGCCCAAGCACAAACAGATGGCGCAGTAGTACTTCAGTACGGTTTAGTATTAAATGCAATAATTACATTCTTAATTACAGCACTAATACTTTACTTTATTGTAAGAGCTATGAGTAAAGCATTTGAGAAAGAGAAAAAAGCAGAAGCTAAAACTACCAAACAGTGTCCATACTGTTTATCAGATATAAATATTAAAGCAAAGAAATGTCCTTTCTGTACAAGTAGTGTCAAGTAAGAAAATGGACAATAGTAGACTCGAACTACTGACCCCTACAATGTGAATGTAGTGCTCTAACCAACTGAGCTAATTGTCCATAGGAGGTGTTGGGGTTTCTTTGGGTGGTGTACTATCTTCCTTTGCACTTTCAGGAGTAATATTCTTTAATATATTCCACATAATGTATCCACCCAATAGACCTACAAATACCAATATGCCTGTCCATATATTACCCATAAATGTTGCAAATACAGCAAGAAGTAAAGCAACTCCTCCTGCAATTAAATATTTAACTAAGTTCATAGATACATATTACTCAACTTATTAATACAATATATATTAAAAAATATCAGAAGACAATTCTAGAAATAATAATGGAGAAGAAAAATGGGCGATATAGGATTCGAACCTATGACCCCTTCGGTGTAAACGAAGTGCTCTAGCCAGCTGAGCTAATCGCCCTTTACAGAATGTATTTTAACAGAAAATAGTGGTTATTCCAACCCACCACATAACCATTCAACCTCTATCTTTTTGGTATTTGTATCAATATGACAATATATTGGACATAAGGTATTACTCTTCTCACTACCATCTACTGGTATAGTAATCATTCCATTCACCTTATCACAATCAAACCTGTCCTCTTCTAATACTCCCTCCTGTATACACTTACTACTCTTAGCCAACTCTATTGCTTCTAACAATGGCATATCATTACAAACAATATCCTTTTTTGAAAGAACAGATTTAATAGGATAAATATTTTTGTAGAAATATATAAAACCAAAAGTAAAAGCACAGATAAGGAAAAGAATGGTAACAGGCATAAACAATCTCTCTCTATTCATAAGGCAGTATATTTAAAACTGATATGCCGAGGACAGGAGTTGAACCTGCACGAGAGTATAAGTCCCACTACCACCTCAAGGTAGCGTGTCTGCCAATTTCACCACCTCGGCTTAATAGATATTTTAACAAAATATACCCATTTTTTAAACAACTAACTACATTCACTTGCCCTACATGTATCTTTATGTAAAAATCAATTAGTAATTTAGTATTAATAAATATGAAAATAAAAGATGTAAAAGCTATTGAGATATTAGACTCAAGAGGA
>DAOQBQ010000096.1:0-1916 GCA_035355175.1 Candidatus Dojkabacteria bacterium | reverse complement strand
AGAAATGCAGAGGACTGGATTTGAACCAGTGTATCCCGAAGGAGTCGGATTTACAGTCCGATGCGTTTGACCGCTCCGCCACCTCTGCAGTGGAGCCGAAGGAGAGATTCGGACTCTCGACCTACTGTTTACAAAACAGTTGCTCTGACCAACTGAGCTACTTCGGCAGTGTACAGAAGCAAGTTTAATATATATATATGGGATAGTCAATAAAAAACGCCCCAGTCGGAGAGGGATCGTAGAGCTCTTCCATATAAGGTGGGGTCTCTCAACTTAAACCCAAGGGCTTAAGCGATTTCGAGACTCCCAATTAATGGTTGTGGAGCTACGAACCTCTATGTCCAACTGGGACAATATATTCTACAATAATTTGGTATACATATCAAAGAAATTAGAAACCTAAAATACTTAAAAAAGTATCAAGAGTATTTCCAATAAAGGAGAAGGTAAATTTTTGTAATGGGGAGAAAGGAAGTATTAATAAAAGAATTAGTATCAAAGAGTATCTCTCAAGTTTCTCCCAATAGTATCTCAGGTTTTTGGGGAGTAAAGCCCTAACAACCTTATGCCCATCAAGAGGTGGGATAGGTATTAGATTAAAAATGGCAAGAGCGATATTAATAGTTGTAAATATATATAGTAGAAATACTATGAGGGAATTTGGATCTAAATTAAGAATATAGTTTGTTAATCCAGCTAAAGAGGCGAGTATAAGATTGGAGACTGGTCCGGCGAGAGCTGTAAGTGCTGTGTAAGTTTCTCTTTTTTCGAAGTTGTACTCGTTAATGGGGACGGGTTTACTCCACCCAAATCTAAAAAGAATCATTGATAAGGCACCTATTGGGTCAATATGTTTGAGAGGATTTAATGTTAATCTTCCCTCTGCTTTGGCAGTAGGATCACCGAGCTTGTAAGCTGAGTATGCATGGGCGTATTCATGTACTGTTGAGGCAATTAATATAGATGGTACTGCAACTACTATCCAATATATAAACTCTTGTAATGAAGAAAACATGTAAATTAAACTTGATAAATAGAAATCTTTTTGATAATATCACTTAGCTAATAAATCTTCAATTAAAAAAAATGGCAAAGGTATGTGAATTGTGTGGAAAATCTACAACTGCTGGAAAAAGAATTCAGCATCATCACTCCATAGGATGGAGGTTTAAGGCTCAGAGGAGTAAGAGAGTTTTTAAGCCAAATCTAAGGAAAGTTAAGGTTGATGTTGAAGGGAATGTACAAAGTATATATGTTTGTATGAAGTGTTACAAAAAACTTCAAGTAGAATCAGCAGAGTAATTGTATATATTTTTTCCTCGTATAGAGTAAATATTAGTGGTAGAATCATCTAAGTTAAGATGGTAGTATTCTAATATGATTGGACTTAATTCAATATGGGAAATGTTTACCTATGATCTTGGAATGGATCTTGGTACTGCTAATACCATTGTATACCTAAGAGGTGAGGGCATTGTTGTATCAGAGCCATCTGTTGTGGCTATAGAGAAAAGAAGTAAACAGGTACTTGCAGTTGGTAAAGAAGCAAGAGAGATGATAGGTAGAACTCCTGCTAATATTGTTGCAATTAGACCTCTTAAAGATGGTGTTATATCAGATTTTGATACAACACAAGCAATGATTCATCATTTTATTAAAAGTGCCCATATAAATTACATTAAAGGTTTTAAGATTCCAAGACCAAGAATAGTTGTTGGTGTTCCATCATCTGTGACTGAGGTAGAGAGACAGGCAGTAATTGATGCTGCGAAAACAGCCGGTGCTCGTGAGGTCTTTATCGTTGAAGAAACTATGGCAGCAGCAATAGGTGTTGGATTACCAATAGAGGAAGCATCTGGAAGTATGATTGTAGATATTGGAGGGGGAACAACAGGTATAGCGGTTCTCTCTTTGGG
>DAOQBQ010000095.1:0-1971 GCA_035355175.1 Candidatus Dojkabacteria bacterium | reverse complement strand
TTTTTTCTTAAACTTTAATTCTTTTAGATATCTACTAATCTGAAACTCTGTCTTGGGACTATGTGATAGATATTCAACTACTCTTGTTAAAAATCTACTCTTTAAATCTCTTTCAAGTATTCTGTTAACAACAGTTTCATCAATATCTAATCCCTCATACAGATTTTCACTTGCAAGTGTGTCCAGTGATATACCACAAAAGAAACTTTCATCAATATATATATTGACTCTATTGGGATCTCTCTTTTGATACTCAATCTTTGTTACTACCATCTACTTCATTTTAGCACGAACACCCTTTTCTATCTCATCTCTAAACTTTTTATCCTCTTTCATCATTGCAACAGTAGCATCTCTTCCCTGTGCTAACTGTTTATCACCATACTTAAACCATGCACCTGATTTTTCGATAATGCCCTGTCCTATCGCTGCATCTAATATACTACTCTCTTTATCAATACCCAAAGGATATATCATATCGAAGGTTGCCTCTTTAAAAGGAGGTGCCATTTTGTTCTTAACAATCTTTACTACTCTAGTGTGTCCTACAATATTTCCATCCCTCATTATCTTATCCCTCTGTCTAATATCCATACGAATAGAGGCGTAAAATTTCAAGGCATTACCACCCGTAGTTGTTTCAGGATTACCAAACATTACACCAATCTTCATTCTTAATTGATTTAAGAATATTATAGTGGTACCAGTCTTACCAGCAATAGCAGTCAATTTCCTCAATGCCTGAGACATTAATCTCGCCTGTAAACCCATATGGCTATCTCCCATCTCCCCCTCTATCTCAGCTCTTGGAGTAAGTGCAGCTACAGAGTCTACAACTATAACGCCAAAAGCTGCAGATCTAACTAATGTCTCAAGTATTTCCAGCGCTTGTTCTCCAAAATCTGGTTGAGATATATACAAATCATCTATGTTTAGTCCAATATTTTTAGCATATACAGGATCAAAAGCGTGCTCTGCATCTATGAAAGCAACTGCATCTCCTTTCTTTTGTGCCTCAGAAAGTACATGTATAGCTAAAGTAGTCTTCCCTGATGACTCTGGACCATATATTTCAATAATTCTACCCTTAGGAACACCACCTATACCCAATGCAATATCTAAAGATAAAGCACCTGTTGGAATTACCTCGACATTTACTCTTTCCTTACTTCCTAATTTCATAATAGAACCCTTACCAAACTGCTTCTCTATCTGTGCAATAGCGACATCAATGGCCTTACTCTTACCGCTTACAATCTCTGTTTTTACTTCTTTTGTAGATACCATAGTAAAATACTATATCAATTTAAATACATATATTAAGCATATCAAAGCTAAAAAGTAGAGTCAAAAAAATACAAATATATTAATGAAAATTACATAAGTAAAAAGGAAGATATATTCTGAACAAACACATTTCTAAGCTTTTCATCCTCTCTAATATATCTAGCTATTTCTATTTGAACAGAAGGAACTCTTAATTTATCGGCAACATACTCACCTAAACTCTCCTGCAAACTATCTGGAAATCTAAATATACATATATTAATACCCCTAAGCTTACCCTTATTAATAGCTAAAGATATATCATTAGCCAAAGCTATTGATTTATTAAATTTACTAGGATAGTAAATACCCAAATCGTATTCATACTCATCACTTAAACCATGAATATCTATAAACTTGGTAACCTTCTCTTTAGATATGATATCTGCAATAGTAGATTTATACGGATTATTCTTTATCTTGTACCAGTTAGGATCGTAGTCCGTCTCTTTGTTTTGTATTACACCCCATCCAGCTGTACGAAGACATATCTCCTCAACAATACGATCAGTATACTCCTCTCCCCATTTATACGACATTGTAAGGGATGGCCTCTTATGTGAGTGAGCATGAGGAGCAGATAGTAGTACAGGTATACTCCCCTTTATTACTTTTATGTCTGATATCTCTTCCATACTTTAGAGT
>DAOQBQ010000094.1:0-2025 GCA_035355175.1 Candidatus Dojkabacteria bacterium | reverse complement strand
TAGTCGGTGTTCCTGCTCATGATGAAAGAGACTTCCAATTTGCTCAAAAATACGGTCTTCCTGTTATTAGAGTTATTGAAGGAGAAGATGGCGATAGATCACCAATTGAAACTTTGGATAAGGTGTATACTGGTGAAGGAATTGTTTTTAATTCGGGCTTTTTAGATGGTCTTAGCACTCAAGAGGCTAGAGTGAAAGTAGGTGAGTTTATTAAAGAAAATGGGATTGGTGAGGTGGTTGTAAGGTATCATCTTCATGATTGGATATTTTCTAGACAGCATTACTGGGGTGAACCTATTCCAATCATCCATTGTCCTAAATGCGGAATGGTTCCTATTCCTGAAAGTGAACTTCCTGTTAAATTGCCTGAGGTAAAAAATTATGAGCCAACAGGTACAGGGCAGTCTCCTCTTGCAGTAATTTCAGAGTGGGTAAATGTTAAATGTCCTAAATGTGGAGGGGATGCAAAAAGAGAAACCGATACAATGCCTAATTGGGCAGGTTCAAGCTGGTACTATCTGCGATATTGTGATCCAAAAAATGAAAAAGAGTTTGTATCAAGACAGCTTAGCGATTACTGGATGCCTGTAGATCATTATGAGGGTGGGCAGGAACATATTACTCTGCATCTTCTTTATTCTAGATTCTGGCATAAGGTGCTGTATGACCTTGGGCTTGTTAGAGATGTAGAACCTTACAAAGCAAGAAGTATTCATGGTGTAGTACTTGGAGAGGGTGGTAGTAAAATGTCAAAGTCTTTGGGCAATGTTGTTAATCCAGACACTCTTGTATCGGAGTATGGTGTAGATATTACTAAGGCATATCTTATGTTTATGGGTCCATATGATGGAAATGTTCAGTGGAGTACAAGAACAATTCAAGGTGTTAGAAGGTTTGTTTCTAAGTATTATGTATTTTTAAATAGGGCATATGAGAGTAGGGTTGAAGAAAGCAGCAGGAGTGTAAAAGCAGCTGTTGAGAGATTGGTAGATAAAATTGAGAATGATATTTTAGATTTTAAGTTCAATACTGCAGTTGCTGCTCTTATGGAGTTTTATAACTCATATTTTAAAGAGAAATTTGATAACAAAGACCTAGAGAAATTAGTAATTGCTTGTGCACCAATACTTCCTCATATGTCAGAAGAAATATGGTGTAATACTATGGGGAAGAAATATTCAGTTCATACTCAGAAATGGCCAGAAATAGATAAGAAGCTTTTAGAAGATGAAAGAATAGAGATTCCTGTGCAGATAAATGGGAAGGTTAGGGGCAGAATATCTGTATCTGAGGATGATACACAGGAGCAGATAAGAGAAATAGTCCTTTCTTCAAATACTCTAGGCCCTCTTTTATCAGGTAAACAAATTAAAAAATTTATTTATATTCCTCAAAGGATAGTAAGTATAGTTTTGTAAGGGGTAAATATAGTCAAAAGTCATTTGACAGGTGTATACATTTCTACTATTATTATACTACAGATTTAAAGTACTTAAAAATACTGTTAATACAAGACAAAAGTACGATCTGTTGAGTATGAAAAAAATAAACTGCCCAAACTTAGCAAAAAATTTAATCATTTTGCTGATTTTATCCTTAGTTTTTGTGGTTCTTTTCTCAGGTTCAATATATGCCCTTTCGTCTGATAATATTAACTTACAGGGTAAAATAGTAAGAAATGATATAGGACATGAGGGGTTGAATGTTATTCCTGGTTCTCCTGCATGTGTTGTTAATGGTCCAAGCAATGATACTTGTGATTTTAGGGTCTCATATTATACTGCATTAACCAGTGGTACTCTTCTTTTGACAGAGGATTTTACTAATGTTGAGATTGGTCAGTTTGATGGTGTTTTTGAGCTTTCTTTAGGTAGTGGAACTGTTACAACAACACTGCAGTGTAGAGATGGTACATGTAATTCTCCTTCTGAGGTTATTTCTGAGTATGGTGATTTGTATGTTGAGCTTCAGTTTGCTCCTGATGGGAGTACTCTTACTGAGACTTTTACGAGGATGCCTCTTGAG
>DAOQBQ010000093.1:0-2042 GCA_035355175.1 Candidatus Dojkabacteria bacterium | reverse complement strand
ACAAATACCTCTACCTCTAATTTATTCATCGTTCTATTAAGAAATATTGAATCTATACCAGCGTCTTTCATCTTTTCTGATATATATTTTTTTACTTTTAAATCCAGTGCTAATGCAGAAGGAAAATCTATCTTAGATGAATACCAGACAGAGTTCCATGTCTTGTTAATACCCATTCTAATTGCATTTGCGTTTACCTTTCTTCCCATTATTTAACTTCTACTTCTAAATTAATATGTGATCTTCTTTTTAATATTCTTGAAGATCTACCTCTTGAAGCAAATCTACCTCTTTTGTAAGTCTGTGCTTCATCAACAGACACACTACTAATCTTTAATTCATCTTTATCAACACTGTATAGCTCCCTTGCACTTGCAATAGCTGAAAGTAGAGCCTTTTTTAAGAAAAGACTCCCTTTTTTATTCGTTAGCTGTAGTATATCCAATGCCTCTACAACATTTTTCCCTCTTATTAAATCAGCCACTAGTCTTAATTTCTGTGGTGACTGAGCTAAATTCTTCACTTGTATTTTTGTTTTTTTACTTTCCATATTTTTTATTCTTTACTAGAACCTTCTTCAAATCTACCGCTACTACCGTATACCTTTGCCAATTTACCCTTCTTAGCATGACCTCTAAACTTTCTTGTTTGAGAGAACTCTCCTAATCTATGCCCTATCATAGATTCCTCTATTAGTACATCTTCATGTTTCTTACCGTTATGTACACCAAATGTTAGACCTACCATTTGTGGTGTAATAGTAGAGGCTCTTGCCCATGTTTTAATAGGTTTTCTACTACCACTACTTATAGCAGCTTCAACTTTCTTCTGTAATTTTTCATCAACATATGCTCCTTTTTTTAGTGATCTAGACATATATTTTTCTTTCTAAATTATTTCTTAGCAAAAGCTCTCTGAATAGTTCTTCTTCTCTTTATTATCATCTTCTCTGTTCTTCTATTCTTTCTAGTTCTAGTTCCGATTCTATTACCCCATATATCTTTAGCTCTACCAATTACACCCTTACCCTCTCCACCACCGTGTGGATGTTCAACAGCATGCATAGCCATACCTCTAACAACCGGCCTCCAACCTAAATTTCTTCTTCTACCAGCCTTACCTAATTTAACATTTACTTTCTCCTCATTACCTACTTGACCAACTGTTGCCATTGCATTTGCAGGTACTAATCTAATCTCTCCTGAAGGCATTTTTATCTGTACAAACTTACCTGTTGGGTCTATACCTTGAACAACAATGGCTTGACCAGCAGATCTACCAAATGTTGCACCCATACCAACCTTATTCTCAACACAGTGTACAATAGTTCCTGATGGTATATTCTTTATCATCATTGCATTACCAGGAAGTATATCTACACTCTCTCCTGATATTAATGCGTCTCCGACCTTAATATCTCGAGGTGCAATTATATATCTTTTCTCTCCATCTGCATACTGTAAAAGGGCTAAATGTGCACTTCTATTTGGATCAAAATACAAACCTATTACCTTAGCACTTACACCAAACTTCTCTCTCTTAAAATCTATCTTTCTAGATCTTCTCTTAAACCCACCACCCCTATGTCTAACAGTTATCTTCCCTTGATTGTTTCTTCCAGATTTCTGTTTTTTAGCAACAGATAGCTTTCTGGGACCATCTGTTTTTTCTAACATTGATCTGTCCTCTAACTTTGTACCTCTTAATGTCGAAGTTGTTGGTTTAAATGTTCTTACTTTCATTATTTAATATTTAAAAACTCATCAATTTTATCTCCCTTTTTAAGAGTAACTACCGCCTTTCTCTTATCCTCTTTTCTAAATGATTTATTTGTTTTGTAATCCTTAAACCCTTTTCCTGGTTTAATAGTGATATTTACACTTACTACTTTTACTTTGTACTTCTTCTCTACAGCTTTCTTAATTTCAATTTTATTAATACCACTATCAACAAAGAAAACATATTTATTACTCTCGTTTGCAAGAGAGTAACTTTTCTCTGAAATTACTGGTTTTAATACAATCTCCTTACTTTCCATTTAA
>DAOQBQ010000092.1:0-2047 GCA_035355175.1 Candidatus Dojkabacteria bacterium | reverse complement strand
TAATATATCTATGTGTGGAGATTGTGAAAAATATTTACCAATATGGAATGGGATTAAGGATATGAGAAAAAACGGTTTTGTAATTAAGAGATTAGATTTTAAGGGAATGGAAGAGTCAAGTTTACCTAGGTATAATCATTTACCAAAGATAGTATTTGATAACTAATATATTAAATTTTTTTAAATATTTATGGAGAAAGAGAAAAAAGAGATGCTAGATGAAATGTTAAAAGAGAACTTAGAAAGTTCTACAATTGAGATGAGAAGAGCGGGTTCTTCTATACCTATAAACTGTTTCTTTGAACCAGATACTATTGGTACTGATAGGTGCTTCGCATATGAATCAAAAAACGGTCTTAGAATATTTCAGATAGCATTACTGAGTGATAACAAGAATGTTTCTACAGTAGCACTATCCTCTATCGATTTCCAGGACCCTTATCTATTAAAAGACTTATTATGTGTTGGAGCTCAGATAATTTCAGAGGAGCCAAGTGAAGTTAGAAGTCTTAAGGATTTATCTTCAGAAATTGAAATAGAGTGATACACCTTCATGATGACACATCAATCTCCAAGTGTAAAGATCACGGGTACTACACTATTTGAAAACTATGCTAAGAGAGTTATAAAAAGAAACTCTTTGTAGAAATATCTTTTAAAAATCTGTATAGTGTATTCATTACGATATGTCATATATCCAGATTAAAGATTTAAAAAGAAAGTATGTAATGAGTAAAGAGGTCTCAGTTGAGGCCTTGAGGGGTGTATCTTTTAATATTGAGAAGGGGGAGTTTGTATCTATAGTAGGTGCTTCTGGTTCTGGGAAATCTACACTTTTAAATATCTTAGGTGGACTAGATTGGGGATATACAGGGAAAATATGTATTAATGAGAAGGATATTAAAGAATATAACCCAAATTTCTATAGAAGGCATATTGTTGGGACAGTATTCCAACAGTTCTATTTAATACCATCTTTAAGTGTAGAAGAGAATATTTTACTACCTTACAAATTTACTGGAACTAAGGGATTAGATATTACTAAAAGATTAAACTATTTATTAGATATGGTGTCTTTGGAGGATAGAAGAAAGCATTTACCTAAAGAGTTATCTGGTGGTCAAGCACAAAGGGTAGCTATAGCTAGAGCTTTAATAGATACTCCTCATATTGTACTTGCTGATGAGCCAACTGGTAATTTAGATAGTAAAACAGGCGAATCTATTATCAATTTACTTAAAGAGTTAAACAGGAAAGAGGGTATAACTGTAATACTGGTCACACATGATAAAGAGATTGCTAAAAAAACAGATAGAGTAATTACTTTGGTAGACGGTAAAAATGTTTAAGTATGCACTAGATTTAATAACAAGAAGAAAGTTAAGAACGGTACTTACAAGTTTAGGTATTACTATTGCTGTAATGCTTATGACCTTCATACTTTTTGGAATGACAGATTTGCAGAGAGCTATACTTACACAATTTAGCTCAGTATTTAAACCAACAGATCTATATGTTTCATCTCAAGATATGATGGGTTTTACATCTATGATGTCTGCTCCTACTAAAGAGAAAGAGGAAAAGGAGACAATAATTATTAATGATAGTATCAAGGATGAGATTAAGGGTATAGATGGTGTTAATGATGTATATCCTATGTTTATGCTAACTGGTTTTGAGGTATATCTCGAGGGGGATGAGACAGCCTATCCTACACAGTTTGTTCAATCTATCGATCTACCAGGGGATCATAGTATGTACGGTTCTTTTATAGGTGATAATCCCATACTTAAAGATGATGGTATTTTTGTAAGTGATTATGTACCTTCATACTTTGAGATTTCAAATGAAGATATTATTGGTAAGAAAATATACCTTAGAAGTTCGCCAAATACATCGTTTCTATCTGTAACAAACAGAAATATGATAGATAGGGAGTATTCATTTACTATTCAAGGTATTGTTAATACAAGTAATGATGCATTTTGGATTAATACATCAAGAGGATTGGATATATTGATAGAGACTGGAGGATTTAAGAGTAGGG
>DAOQBQ010000091.1:0-2066 GCA_035355175.1 Candidatus Dojkabacteria bacterium | reverse complement strand
TGCATGACTAGGTGTATTGTAAGAACCAAGAAGTACTGGATTTTGATAATTGGAAATATCTATAATCATTAAGCCCGTATAGTTATCTAATACATAGGCAATATTATTAGAAACAAAAACAGATTTCGCATAACCAGGTGTATCTTATTCCCCAATTTTAAAATATACTGCACTGAAAGGCAATATAAAGGTTATGTCATCAAAAGTGGTGTAAAATTGGTAAGGCTGAAGGAGAAAAAGGTTGAGCCAAAATCAACTCATTGTTTTGTTGGGAACAAATAAAATAAAAAACACAAGGAGAAGAAACATGGCTCAACCCAAGAGAAAGAAAGATAATTATGAGGAATTAGTCAAGTTAATTCGTCAAATATCACCGGTTAATTTACAGAGGTTACTGGAGTTTGCCATAGGTGAGTTTATGGAGGTAGAGTTAGATGAGAAGATAGGGGCCAAGTCCTATGAGAGGAGAGAAGGACGGAATAACTACAGGAATGGTTATCGGGTGAGGAAAGAGCCCTTAAAGACAGGTTTAGGGGATTTATGGATAAAGATACCTAAGTTGAGAGCGGGGAGTTATTATCCCAGTATTTTAGAGCACTATAACAGAATAGATAGGGCTTTAGTAACAGTAATTTGCGAGGCTTATTATGCTGGGGTATCGACTCGTAAGATGGAGGATATATTTCACCAGATTGGCATGGCAAATATAGATCGCAATGTTGTAAGCAGGTGTGCTCAAGAGATAGATGAGCAAGTAAAGATATGGAAAGAAAGGACACTAGATGATAATTATGTGTATATATGGTTGGATGCTGTATACACCAGGGTCAGGGAAGAAGGGAAGGTGGTATCCACAGCAGTATTAATAGCTACAGCCTTAAGAGAAGATGGACATAGAGATATATTGGGATTTCATTTAGGGAATAAAGAGAGTTTCTATAATTGGAAGGTATTTTTACAGAGTCTTAAGGAACGAGGTTTACAACATAGTGAGCTCTGGATAAGTGATGACCATGAGGGATTAAATAAAGCGCTAATGGAGTGTTTTCCCGGTCAATTACATCAGCGTTGTCTGGTGCATTGGATGCGTAATACTTTAGGTAAGGTACAAAAGTCAGAGCATAGCTGGTTGATACCGTTATTAAAGAGTGTGGTTAATGCTAGCACGGAAGAGATGTTTAATTTTGCCTGGAGGCATCTCCTGATAGTAGCGGAACAAAAAGGTAAATATAAGCTTAGAGAATGGTTAGAGGAGAGCTATGATGAGATAAGTACCTATCTGAATTTTCCTCCTGAGCATTGGATGAAGATAAAGTGTACCAATGTATTAGAGCGATTAAACGAGGAGTTAAGGAGGAGAGAAAGATGTATCCGGATATTTCCCAACGAGAATAGCTGTAATAGGTTAATGGGGGATATATTACAAAAGTATTCTGAGGAATGGACAAGTGGGAGGATCTATCTTACTAATCCCTTAGAGAAGATTAGAGCATACCGAGAAGAGAAGGAGAGTGGAAATTTAGATCCAGGTGTTTTGGAGCCCTGCTCCGCTAGCTCCGCAGGGCTCCAAAACATCACAGATAGAGAGCTAAATGAGAAAGAGATTGACAATAAATCTGAGTTTAATAAACAATATAATCGTTCCCAAAATCTTAAATATAAGGTAAAAGTAAAACTCTAAAATGTTCCTATATAAATTACAAAACAATGAGTTGAATTTTACACCACTATTTGAGACTCAACTTGCTGTAGATGTTCCACTTATGAATGGTGTATCAATAGGTGTATAAAAATCTGGCACTATAAGACAGTTATATTTTATAAAGAAAAGAGAATTTCAGGAGGGAGACAGGTAAGTAAGTTTTCTATAGAAAAATTGATTATAAAAGGAAAATAAGGTAGGATATAGATTTTGTATTCGCTGAACACCATTATTTTTATAAAAGTATCAATAATTATTTCTCTAAAGATGGCAAAATTGTGGTAAAATATTTACTCTTCTTTCAGGTCTCGGGTCATAAGTTCCAGTATAGCTTGTCTGGGATCTTTATCTTGAAAAAGAACTT
>DAOQBQ010000090.1:0-2084 GCA_035355175.1 Candidatus Dojkabacteria bacterium | reverse complement strand
TAATCGATTTTATGAAAAGTAGTAAGGTTCCTGCATTCCTATCTACAGACTCATCTTCAGAAGAGATACAAAATAAATGGGCTAATTTAATAGCTCATAACTGTGAATATATACAGGATCCTGTACTACGGGATTTATTAAGAGCTTTTACTACTCTCCAATTACTCTCTATTAAAAAGGATAACAGGGAAAGATTAGGGGATACTGTATGTAAAAATACAGGTATTTTTATATCTGGAAATATACCGAACCTTTTAACAAAGAGAGAGCTTCTTCTATCAATTATCGATGGTTTAGAACTAGAGGGAACATTCGATCTGTTTGTTGATAAAGAGAACAAGATTTTAACATTTGGTAAAAGTATGATAAGTAAAGAGCAGAGCGAGGATATTGTGGTATTCAAGAGTGATATATTACCAAAAGCGTATAGGGTATTAATTCCAGAGGTTCCAAGTAGTAGTAAAAATAAAATAATATTCTCGGGTAAGGCGTCTGCACAGGGGGTGGAGGGTAGGGATATATATGCATTGGGTTCAGTATTGCAGATTCTTAAATTACCGGATATTGGAGAGAAGGTTGTTGTAGAAGGAGAGTTAAAGAATGGTTCAATATTTCAACATTTTACATCTAACAAGGTTGAGTTTTTATCTAGTAAGAATACCATTTTATACGATTATCTAATTATAGATGGAAGGCATAGACCAATAATTTATGGACCTACTGCGGAGGGTAATCGAATTAAATTAAAGATATGGGGAGATGGAGATAAGGAGTAGAGTATTCGAAAAATATCAAAACTATAGATTTAAAATACCTATTAAAAGTACTGACAGGATAATGATAGGAGAGGGGAAGGTAAATATCGGGGATACTCTTTTTGAGAGAATGGATACCCCTTTAAAAAAATCACTGAGCGTTACGAAGGTACTTAAATGTAAAAATGAGGAGTGCGAGAAATATATCATTAGAGTAGATGGGGAGTATCTTGAAGAGGGTGAGGTAATTGCAAGAAAGACATCTAGTGGAAAATTAAATATTGTCGAATTAGTTTCTCCAATAAGTGGAATATTGGATTTGAATAGAGTGAAGATGGGGTATGTAGATATCCTTGGAGAGGAGAGTGTATCTGTGGTTAAGAGTGATTTTGCTGGATATATAGAAACAGTAAACCCATTGGATGGTTTGGTGGTGATTACAGATGCAGTATGTGTAGATGGTGTGGTAACAACTAAATCAGATGAGAAGTTTTTTGGTAAGTTAGAAATTTTAGGAGATGGAAAAACAATTTTAAAGGAGAGTAGTTTAGACGATGATTATAGCGGAAAGATAGTTTGGGTAGGGCCATATCTTTACAATAAGGTGGCTGTAGAACTTTTTGAGAGAGGTGCTGTTGCAGTGATTACCTACGCCATGTCGTACTCTGAGTTTAGGGATATTGGTTTACCAATTATTCTTTTGGGTGGATTCGGTTCTGTTCACTGTGATACTGTTTTTCTAAATAAATTTCTTGAATTTAGGGGTAAATTCGTTATGTTAGATAGCTCAGAGAATCAGTTGTTTATTTTATCAACCTCTAATATTGAAAATAAAAGTTGGTTTGTTAATGTATATACGAATCAATTAGTAATATCTCGTTCAACATCTACATATGGGTATATTGGGAAGATAATGGAGTATGATCAAGATAGTGGAAATGCTTTTGTAGATTTCGGTAGTAAAGGGAAGACATTAATGAGTATAGGTCTTTTGGATTTTATTGATTTGTAATTAATTGAATATTGAGAATATAATAGAAGTCTAATTTTACATGTTTTGAATATGGAGAAAGAAAATAATGGTAGTAGAATATTTGCTGTACTTGTAATAATTGTTGTTGCATTCTGTTTTGGTGTTATCTTCGGAAGAAATATCGCACCCTCTGCTGATTCAATACTTTCTTTAGGTAGTTCTAAAAAGAGTGTTAATTTCGATTTGTTTTGGCAGGTTTGGGACATATTAGATAGTGAGTATGTTGAGAAGGATAAGGTGTCTCAGGAAGATAGGGTATACGGTGCTATAAAGGGTCTGGTTGATTCATATGATGA
>DAOQBQ010000089.1:0-2118 GCA_035355175.1 Candidatus Dojkabacteria bacterium | reverse complement strand
TAATATGTTTTTTAAGTGCAGATAGTTTTGAACAAACAATTAGAAATGCAATATCCCTTGGAGGAGATACTGACACACTAGCTTGTATAGCTGGAAGTATTGCAGAGGCATACTACGGTTTAGATGAAAAGATATGGAGTAAAGCAAAAAGGTATTTAACAGATGAGATATTAGAGTTACTAGGAGAGTTTGATAGTAGTATAGAGGATGTATATATTGATGTAGATGGAGTAATCCTAAGTGAAGATGGGAAACAGATGCTGTATCTTAAAGAATTTCTTACATTAATATTTAATATATCTGAGAATGTATATTGGTTAAGTAATTATTGTAAAGATGGTGATACTTCTAAGGTATTAGAATATCTAGAGGGCAAGATTGATAAAGAGGTATTAGAGATGTTAAAAAATGTAAAAGGTAAGAAATGGGGTTTGTTTAGAACAGAGGGCATAGATTTTTTAAAAAGGTTTGTTTGGTTTAGTGGTAAGGTAGATAGAAATCAGTATATTAAATTAGAAATACTTCATAAAGATCATAATTTAATAGTGGTAGAGAATAACTTAGAAGAGATGATTGAGTTATTTAAAAGACAGTAAATACTTATGAATAATATTACAATTAATATTGGTAAGGATAGTAAAGGTAATAGCATTGAGAGAGAGTTAGAGAGTATTCTTGTTTGTGGTTGCACTCATAGTGGTAAGTCTGTATTTCTTAATAATGTAATAAATACAATATTAAAAAAGAAATCTCCCCAAGATGTAAAATTAATACTTGTTGATACTAAGAGCAGAGTTTGATATTTATAAAGATATTCCACACCTAATGTGTCCTGTTATTAATGATAGTAAGAAAGCTATTACTAAGTTTAGAGAGCTTGTTGATAAGGAGATAATAAAAAGGTATAGAATGCTTAGAGATGATGATGGGTGGAACACTTTAGATGAGTATAACAGTAAGTATGGTAAGAGTGTTCCTCGTATTATCATAATAATAGATGAGTTCTCAGATATTACTTATGAATATTTTGGTCAGAAATCTCTTGAGCATTTAATATCTCTTGGAGAGAGTGTTGGGGTTAATGTATTACTTTCAACTTCTATCTGTAGTAAGAAGATAATTACAAAAGATATTAAGAATTTTGTCAATATTAAAATGGTTGGTTTTTTACTAGAAAAAGATTCTCAATATATCTTAGGTAATAAAGATGCAAAAGAACTAAAGGGTAATGGAGATATGATATATAAGGATAGTAAAAGGGATGAGATAGTTAGAGTCCAAACATCGTTCATATCTACTAAGGAAATAGAAAAAAGTGTAAAGAGTGTTATTAGAAAATATCCAAAAGAAGAGGAAGAGCTCATCTTAGAGGATAGCTATTTTGAATGGTTAACATATGGGCAATTACAAAGATTTTTTCCATCAGCAACGATAATTAAGTTTAAGGGTATTGAGTTATACCCTGTATTTATCTATCCAATTGATAATAAGGTTAGTTTGTTTTCTTCTTTAATATTAGGGATATTTGAATCATATGATACACCTTCTTATGAGATAGATAGGTTAGAGTATGAATATGGAGTAAATATTAAGGGTCAAGAGAGATATTATAAAAAGTTCTTACTTAAACAGTTTAATATTAAGGAAGAGTTTCTACTAGAGGATAATATCTGTTCTACATTGTTAAATTTAAGAGATTGTTCTGATATTGAATTCTCTATACCTTTCTATCGTAACTCTGTTAAATTTCTTCCTTGTTCTGTAATTATAGGGGGATATATCATTACTGAGATAGATTATCTTTTTGAATAT
The DNA here is from genome assembly GCA_035355175.1 of Candidatus Dojkabacteria bacterium. Taxonomy (GTDB): domain Bacteria; phylum Patescibacteriota; class Dojkabacteria; order SC72; family SC72; genus UBA2259. The sequence goes on along the minus strand of DAOQBQ010000089.1, from coordinate 306 downwards.
CCAGATAGTAGAAATGAAGATATATATAGAAGATTGAGAGAGTTATTTAAAATGGTTAAGAGAGAAGAGGTTGCTTATTGGGTATGGGAACATTTAGTAATAATAGATTACTGTTTAGCAGATTTATTGGGTGAGGATAATTCTAAGAATGAGTATGTAAAGGATATTAAGAATGAAGAGGTGGTTAAAAGACTTAAAGAGAGAACATCTTTTGATATATTATTTGGGGAAGAGTATATATGAACATATATATAGATATAGATGGTGTACTAATAGATACTAAAGGGTATAACCAGATAATATATT
>DAOQBQ010000088.1:0-2154 GCA_035355175.1 Candidatus Dojkabacteria bacterium | reverse complement strand
TATCCAAAAAACTTACTCAACTCTTTAACTAATCCTTCATAATCTAAATCTGTTTTAACAAGATATGATGTAGCACCCATATTGAATGCCTCTTTTACAACAGATTCACTAGTCATATTTGTAAGAATAACGATAGGCATCTTCCCATACTTATCTTCATTACTCTTAACTGTTTTTAATACCTCTAAACCATCTACGCCTGGCATCATTAAATCAAGAAGTACTAAATCTATTTGATCAAGGTTGTTCGCTAATAAATCTAATGCTTGGTAACCATCTAACGCCTTCATAGGTATATATCCAGCAGTTTCAACTAGCTCTGCATAGGAGTCTAATAGTGGAGCTTCATCTTCTACTATTAATATTTTTTTAGTATCAGCCATAATATATATAAATAAATTTAATTTGGATTTAAAGTTCCATTAGCATTATATATAGTGTAATCAAATAGGGCAGAGTAACCCATATTGTTTACACTTGGAATAACGACCTGTTTCTCCCTAGTATCTCCCTTACATGTAACCTTCGCTCTAACAACGAAGTTACTAAAGGCATCTCCACAAAAGCTATTAGGGACAACAGCAACTCCTAATTTTTCTTTCAAAGGAAGTATTCTAAATTCATATAGATTTGCAATAGTTGGATTCGCTTGTATTGTTCCCCCAGAAGCAAGTTTTCCTGTTAAAGATTCTGTTGGTGCCACAGATCCTTCTCCACAAGTTGCAACATCTCCTGTGTTTTTTACACAGTAGAGTTCCATATCTGTAAGTTTATATGGAGTAACATCACCAGTACTTTTATCCATATATACATACTTTGTTGAAAACAAACTATCACCATTTCCCCTTGGTGTAAAATACATATCTACTAAACAACCTGGAATAGTTGTAGTATCAATATTAGAGGTATTAATTGCAATTACATCTCCAACATTGTATTCAATAACACTATTTTGGTCTCCATATGAGACTGTAACCTCAAGAGAGGATCCACTTTCAGGAGGTTCACACCAACCTGTAATCGTTCCAACCTCTTCTAGTATTGTTATATCAATATCATTTACACCATCTCCATTATTTAAAAAAGCTTCAAGGTCTGAGATTGTATTAAATTTTGTTGGATTATTCGTAGCCAATGCAGAAGACATTAATCCCTGTACCATTGGTAAATCTGCTGAAACAAATACATCTAATATGCTATCCGCTTGTTCTAGGGCCCTCTGTGATTCTCTTGTATCTACAATCTCTCCAGTATTCCTTATCATTCTAGAATACAGAGATGCTCCTACTACTGTAGCAACAACCAATACTATCATGATTATTGCTATAGCTTGTCCTGAATATTTCTTCATATTTTTTAACATAAAATATATTATTAAACTACCAATTCCTTAATATCGTGTCAACGCTTCCGTTGATATAACTATTTGTCTTGAAACATCTCTTGTAACCGGGAAAGAGTCAGATACGGGCCAGAATAGGGGGGTAACAGTTGAGTTAATTAAAAACATACTGTTTTTATCATCACCAACATTAATATACTGGATTTCAAAATTCTTAACATCAACAGAAAAAGAGTTTAATACAGTTATAACAGCAGAAGAATTAAAACACTCAGAGTGATCCGTAAGAGAAGCATTTGTCGTTTTTACAAGATATCCATATTTATCATCAACATCTCTAAAATATCCCAAACATGTCCAAACAGGATAGCCATATACTTTCACATGTATTTCGTTACCATTAAATTTAGTAGGGTCATTATTTGATATCCGATCGGTTTCATAAATATTATCTAAATTAGAAGGATTTGAAGTCTCTATTTTAGGTAATCCAGATGCAACAGTAAATACTCTTTCTGAGGATGATGAATAGAGATATATATCATCTAATTGTGCATTTGATACACTTCTATTAAATATATCCATCATGTAGTTGATATCACTTCGAGCTAAATTCTTACTATTTGCTGTATTTGATGCTTTTATTACGGTATTAAGTGTAGTAGCAACTAATAACATAACAATTGACAAAATCATTATTGTAAGAAGCATCTCAACTAAACTAAATCCTTTGTATTTAAGTATTTTCTTTTCCATTATTTATTTATTACAGCTAAATATGAATAATCCTTAACATCACTATCTGTAGTTGC
>DAOQBQ010000087.1:0-2330 GCA_035355175.1 Candidatus Dojkabacteria bacterium | reverse complement strand
TTTTATTGGTTTTCCTTGAGGATCTCGCAGCAAATTTAAATATGCTATTTGATTATCTAATACACCGTATTTGGAAGTTAAACTTCCAGATATTGAAGATCCTGAAATAGGCTTAAGATTATTAATTGAAGATTTTCTCCTATCGAATAAACCTTTTAGTGTTGAATAGTAACCATCCACATCTTTAACTAAATACGGTCTTATCATATAAGAATGTGTAACAGAGGATTTAACTGGAGACTCTAAAATCCCATGATTTTTTATACCTACCAGTTCTGTTGATAAGTCAGAATATCTATAATCAATTCTGTTTAAATAATCTTTTGTTAACCAACTCCCTGGTGCAGCTGTAAATTGTCTAATTGGTACATCCACGGCATTCGCATAAAAAAGTCCTCCTTGTGTAATCATCCAATCTCTGAAATCTAATTTGTCACCTAATAATCCTACATTACCCCCCTGATCAAAAGCTGTTACTGAGAGATTAAGTATACCTTGTCCATTATCTCCAACATCTATTGCTAATGATCCACTTCTATTATCCCCAGTTATTTTAACTAAATAATTATTTACTAAATGTCCAGTTTTTATACTTCCTTCTTCAAGTAAAGTATACGAGAAGGGGAGAGAAGGGGTAATACTACCTCCACCAGTAAAACCAATTACCCTTATTGGTTTAACATTTTTAAACCCTGGTAAGTATGTCGCATTAACAACAACATATTTCAAAGATATGTTCTCATCAATTGACCAATTAAGAATAATCTCTGTCTTCTTTGTTTCTACAACGGTAATAACCACAGAAGAAACTGAAGGTTTCGTTAAATCAATATTCCATTTTTTACCAGAATCTTTCCACTCTTTGTACAATCGAATCTGTTCTTTTCCATAAATTTTTCTTACTGCAGTTTTTATTGTTTTATCAGTATAGTTATCATAGGGCGTAAATCCAAAAGTATCATTACCTTGTAGAAAAGGAGTGTATTCACCATCCTTAACACTTACTTCAAAATTATTAAAGCTTGCATTAAAATCTAAAACTATTGAATTACCACTCGCTTGTATACTGTTAATATTAATCTTGACCATTTTCTTCCCACCTGGACCATAAATGTAAAACTCTGTATCAGAGGTTGCTTTCAACCATCTGTCTCCCGAGTCGTTACCATCTCCGTTGATACCTGGTACATATGCTTTCCAAACGCCACTTTCTTTATGCATAAGAAAACCAAATTCTTCTTTTGAAGGAGTCTGTCTAACCTGACTACTACTACTGTTGTCTAAATCAATATATCGTGGAGTATTTGGTGTTTCAGTGCCTAACTTAAACCATACATACAGTGCCTCTATTTCAGCAGAAGTACTGTCTGTATATGTCGCAACCATTCTAATTGGATTGTTTACACTGTCATCAATAGTAACACTCTTAAGTCCTGCTCCAGTATGTGTATCAGATACAAACCCCAAAGAGGTAGGTACATCTTCAGGATATATTACTAATGATCCTAATGGTTGATCACTTGGTATCTCATAGCATGTTCTATAATGGGTAGTAGGAGCAGAACAACCCCCAGAATCAGTACAAGAGTATAAATTTTTTAGTACCCAAATATTAACTGTACTAGATACTGGTGCAGAGCATTTCTTAAGAGTACAACGGTTACAGGGTGGCGGCGGTGGATCATCAGGGTCGTCAGGGTCGTCAGGGTCACACCCTGGACAAGGAATAATTCCACATCCTGGTAATACATCATTCACACTACAACAACTTTTAGATTCAGTACTAGAATAGCAACACTCACCAGACCACCAACCAGATGGAGTAGAATCACAACAAGGATTATCAGCATAAACATCCTGTTTTACGAAAACAAAGAAAGATAGAATTGCAATAGCAACTACTATTAATATTTTTGTTAAATACTGACTAATCTTCATTTATCCTGTTCATCAAATAGATAAAATAGTAAGAATCCAACATATCAGCAAAGGATGTTACAGTAACTCCATCCGTACCCCTGTTCTCGTATCTCCAAACAAAATACCCATACTCATCTAGTTTTTGTAAATTCTTAGTATTTCCATTTACCAATTTGTTCTCCCTATAAACCTCGTAAGAGTTAAGCTTTGAGGAAATAGTGCTTAAGAAGTAGTGACGATAGAAGGTATCATAAAGAATACTTTTTGATACCTCGGGATATGAGCTTAGTGTAGCATCTGCACAGGTTAATTTTTTAGCAATACTCAATGAACAGAACTCATCTTTTAATATATCGTCACATAAAGATGAGAAATCTGGTAAAGACTCATATATTTTTTCAATCTTGTCT
>DAOQBQ010000086.1:0-2333 GCA_035355175.1 Candidatus Dojkabacteria bacterium | reverse complement strand
TATCTATAAACAATTTCCTTCTTACCATTAAACAAGCCCCTGTTAATGCTAAATAGTCTCTTACATTTACTAAAGCACCCTCATAACCGAAACTATCTCTATGCAGTAACCTATGAGAATGAGCAGCAGCACCCCCTGCACCAACAATTACCCCTGCATGCTGTATCTTACCATTTGGATAGTATAACTTAGCACCTACACTACCTACCTCTGGTAATTGACACCACTCTAACATTGATTCTAACCAATCATCATTAATAACCTCTATATCATTATTTAGTATTAACATATACTCACCATCTACCTGTTTACTAGCCCAGTTATACAATTTTCCAAAATGGAAAGGTTTGTCATACTCTATAATCCTAATATTTTTCTCTTTACCAATCTCTTCAAAATACTCTAATGTATCTTTCTCTTTAGATTGGTTATCTACAATCACAATCTCATAATTTTGATACTTTGTTTTTTCCCTAATACTATCTATAGCCCTTCTTAAGTACTCCACCTTATCCCTAGTAGGAATAACTATTGATACTTTAGGATTATTCATAATCTTAAACTTAACCCTCCAACTACCCTCATATGCACCCTCTATAACCTCTCCCTCTAATTTCCTTCTCTCTAGATACCTCTCTAAAACAAATCTCTGTTTCTCATAAGCCCAATCCTTAGACCCACTATTCGCTAGTGCAGTAGAACCAGGATACACTCTCCAATGATAAAGAATCTTAGGAATATGAATTACATTCCATCTACCCCTTGTAACATACCTAAGTACTAAATCCCAATCCTGTGCACCCTGCGTACCTTTTACAAGATTACCTAACTCATTAAGGACATCTCTTCTGTAACATGTAACATGTGTGGTATACATCTGAGATGTTAAAGTATGTGGTGACCAATCAGGCCAAAAAGATGGATCAAACCTATTCCCTTGCTCATCTATCTTATCAAAATCACTATACAGAAACTCTACCTTAGGATTACAGTTAATACCCTTAGCTAACTCTAGTAGACAGTTAGGGGATATCTCATCATCACAATCCATAAATACAAGATACTCACCAGTAGATAAACTAATAGCATTATTACTGTTTTCAATAATGTTAATACCATTAACATCTATAGTAGAGAATTTTACTTTCTTAGAATATCTCTTCTGAAACTCTTTTAAATACTCCCTAGTCTCTTTAATATTTTGACTAGAACCATCAGAAATACATATCTCCCAATTCTCATATATCTGATTAGTAATTGAATCTAAAGCTTTCTGCAACATCTCTTCTGATTTATTCCATACTGGAAATATGATACTAAACTTGGGCTTAACCTTAAGTTTAGACAAATCCTTCCTCATACTCTCCTCATTAAGATACTTAGATTCAATATTACTCATCCACTCACCATACTGTATTCTCATTAACTTAGAACCATCTCCTCCAGTAACAACAAATCTAAATATCTTTTTAAATATCTTCTTTAAAGTAAAAAATATACCCTTCTTCTTAACTAAGGATTTAAACTGAACAAGGTAAATTGGTAATCTATTAAATACCCTTTGGAAGATATCTATTAACTTCATATACACAAAATATTATTAAAATGTTTTACTATACTTTTCTACCATCTCTAAAGGATCTCCTATCTCATATGTTCTATCCTCTTTTAACCATAGTACTCTGTTAGAATATTTCTTTACTGAATCTAAACCATGAGATACAAAGAGTATTGTCTTTTGACCAATAATATCATCAAAATATTTAAAGCACTTCTTTTGAAACTCTCCATCTCCTACAGCTAATACCTCATCTAGTACTAATATATCTGATTTAACTTTAATAGCTATTGAGAAAGCTAATCTAACAGCCATACCTGAAGAGAAATTTTTAATAGACAGATTGGCAAAATCTTTTAGTTCTGCAAAGTCAAATATCTCGTCTATATACCCATCTAACTCCTTTGTCGTTAAACCCAATATTGTTCCATTTAAATATACATTCTCTTTAGCTGTTAACTCTGGATTAAAGCCAACACCTAACTCTAAGAATGGAACTAATTTACCATCTACCTCTACAGTACCACTATCAGGAATATATATACCTGAAACAATCTTTAGTAAGGTTGATTTGCCGACACCATTTGGCCCTATTACACTAAAAAATTCTCCTTTTTTTACATTAAAAGAAAGATTTTTTAATGCCTGAAACTCTCTATACTCCGTTTTTCTAAAAGGATTTAAGAATTTTTCCTGTAAACTGTTAGTATGACCATTAACTGGTATCTTAAACTTCTTACTTACATCTTTTATATTTATCGCTATATCTTCCATA
>DAOQBQ010000085.1:0-2334 GCA_035355175.1 Candidatus Dojkabacteria bacterium | reverse complement strand
GACCCTTTTGCAACAGGTCTTTTCATTATTCTTCTGGGTAAAGCCACTAAAATGATGAATACTTTTCATACATATGAAAAGACATATTTAGTCGAAGGAGAGTTAGGCTACTGTACAGACACACAAGACAGAGAGGGTAAGGTTATTAAAAAGGATGAAACTAAAATTACCCCATCAAGAGACGAGATTGAAACTATCATTGAGGAAAATTTCATGGGGGATATAACTCAGATACCTCCTTCGTATTCTGCAAAGAAAGTTGAAGGTAAAAAAGCGTATGATTTAGCAAGAGAGGGAAAAGAATTGACACTTAAACCCGTCAATATTTCTATCTCTCAGTTTGAGGTATATGAATATGAGTATCCAATGTTAAAATGTAAAATTAAATGTTCAACGGGAACATATATTAGAACTTTGATACATGATTTGGGTATTAAATTAGGTACATATGCTACTACAAAAGAGTTACGGAGGATTACTATCGGAAGTTTTGATGTAAGTGAAGCTGTACTTAGTAAGGATATTTGTATCGAAAATAAAGAAAATATTCTAAGAAGAGTAATTAAGATTTAAATTAAGGAGCATGGAAAAAGGAAAACTATATATCATAGCAACTCCTATTGGTAATCTAGGAGATATTACATACAGGGCTGTTGAAATATTAAAGAGCTTACCTTTTGTATTAGCTGAGGACACTAGAGAGAGTATTAAGCTATTTAATAAATATGGTATTAGTACACAATTAATATCTTACAGAGATCAGAATCATGACAGAGTAATTCAAAAGATAAAGGAGAAATTAGATATGGGATTAAACTTAGGATTAATTTCTGATAGTGGAACTCCACTAATTAGTGATCCTGGATTTAAATTAGTAAGAGAGTTGAGAGAGTTAGATTACATTGTAGAAAGTATACCCGGTCCATCCGCATTAATATCTGCTTTGTCTATTAGTGGGTTACCTACAGATAAGTTTTCATTTATAGGTTTCTTACCAAAATCAGATTCAAAAAGGAAAGAGCTATTAAAGAAATATTTAAATATAGGTGATACTGTAATACTGTATGAATCTCCTAATAGGGTTGTATCTTTACTGGAATTGATTGATGAAGTAACGGATGAGAATAGAACAGTATTAGCAAAAGATTTAACTAAGGTAAGGGAAGAGGTATTAATGGGTGAAGCAATTGAATTAATATCTTTACTTAAAGGAAGAGAGTTTGAGCAACATCCTCATGGTGAGTTTGTTGTATTAGTATCCCCTACTTTGAAAAAAGAGTAAGATAATTACCATCTGTAATCTTTTCTATTTTCTCATACGGTTCGTTTTTAATCTCACATGTTCTTTCAATTATCTCTTTTATTAATACAGGTCTACCGTACTTTTTAAGAGAATTTTTCTTTTTTCTAACACTTTGAGTTGGAAGAAATGGTCCATCTGTTTCAAAAAGAACTCGCTCAAGAGGTGTTTCTTTTAATATATTTCTAACATTGTCTCCACTGGGGTATGTAATTATTGCATTAAAACCAATGTACATACCTAAGTCTAATATTTTGTTTAATAACTTCTTATCACCTGTATAGCTATGGAATGAACCTCTTAATACCCCTTTTCCCTGTTTCGCAATTATATCAATTGTATCTTTAACACAACTATTATCCCCTACTTTATCTCTTGCATGAATACTCATAGGGAGGTTATGTTTAATAGCTAGGGAGCATAATTTAGAGAATACTCTTCTTTGTGTTTCTTTTATCTGTTCTTTCTGTTTCTCATTAAATTGAAAATATTCATTCATTGTGTAGTAATCTAATCCACACTCCCCTATTGCTGTAATAATATTAATATTTTTATTAAATATATCTTCATATATATCTATTTGTTTTTGTGTATATTTAAATATATCTATCTCTTCTAAATCATTTTTGGATATACCATCTTCTATTCTAGATGGGTGTATTCCCAAAGCTAAATCTAAAATATTGGGATATATCTCTTTGAGATTGTTATACATATCTATACTATCTTGATAATCATTAATATCTGTTGTTTGTATTAATATCTTTTTACCATTGTTATCAATAAACTCTTGAATATCTGTTTCAATATTCTCTTTTAGGGGACTCATTGATATATGGATATGTGAATCATGCATGGAGATATTTTAACACAGAATTAATATTCTATTGAACATTCTCGTTTTTATCTTTTCTCTTTTTGAAAAGGAGTATAAGGAGAACTATGAAAGAGATTCCTATGCCAGAATATATTAATATTCTCTTCCACTCTATACCCTTAGATAGATCTTCTTCTGTTATTGTTACTCTTACACT
>DAOQBQ010000084.1:0-2482 GCA_035355175.1 Candidatus Dojkabacteria bacterium | reverse complement strand
CCTATTAAAAACAAAAAAATCTTTTTAATAGTAAGTATTAGTGTAGCAATACTTCTTGTTGTAATAGATTTAATACTCTTTTCAACAAGTCTAAAACAAACAGGAGTAGGGTGTGGATTTTCTAGATTCTGGAAAGATAAAGATAGTAATTTAATTAATGATGATAACAAAATGGATAACACTCCAATTATACAAGAAGATGGATTCTCTTTAGAAAGCAGATATATTGGAGATAATATATGGGAGTATACAGTAACAGGCCAATTACCTAATCCCTGTTATTTGGCAAAAGTTGATGTAATGGTTGCAGAAAGCTATCCTGAACAGGTTACTGTAAATGTTAATATTACAGAACCAAAACCAGATATAATGTGTGCACAGGTAATACAAGATTTTGAATACAGCAACACCTTTACTGCAAGTGAGAAAGCAGTGATATCTTTAACTGTTAGTAGAGTCACTCCCTAATACTCTTCTTAATAGTTTCTCCTAAATCAAAGAAGTCATTAGGTATTGTCATGATTATCTTTTGTGCAGGATCTGCAGATATCTCTTTTAATGTCTGAAGGGTTCTAAGAGATAGGGCACCCCTTGAATTAGAAAGTATCTGAGCTGCCTCTGAAAGCTTTACAGATGCCTCTTTCTCTCCCTCTGCTTTAATTATTCTTGCCTTCTTATCTCTCTCTGCTTCTGCTTGTTGAGCCATAGCCCTTTTCATATCAGCAGGTATTTCAATATTTTGAACCTCAACAGCTGAGATATCTACTCCCCAGTTTTCTGCAGCTATATCGACAATCTCTTTTATCTGGTCAGCAACAGTTTTTCTCTTTGAAAGTAAATCATCAAGTGAAACACTACCAACAACATCTCTAAGTGCTGTTTGTGATTTAGCAGATATTTGATTCCTAAAATTCTGTACCTTAAATATTGCAACAGGAGCGTTTACAACCTTAAATCTTACAATACCATCTATTACACAAGATACATTATCAAGTGTAATAGTCTCTTGATTAGGTATATCCATAACCTGTTCTCTAATATCTACTCTTTGAACTGTCTCAAAGTATGGAATAACTAAGTTCAAACCAGGCTTTAATTCTCTAGAGTACTTACCTAATGTAAGAACTAATCCTTGAAACCCTTCTGGTATTATTCTAAAGCCTGCAAAGATTGTAACTATGACTAATATTAAAATAATAATTGGAATTACCATATAAAATATCTATTAAATTTATACATACATATTCTATCAATTCTATTAATACTTTTGAAGTCTTTAAAGTTTTTCTATACAATATCAAACTATGAATAATCTTGAGAAGTATTTTAAAGAGAACAGTATTAAGTATGTACTCTTTGATATGGATAGAACACTTGTTGATACAGGACCTTACTTTCATGAAAGAATGTATAAAACAGTTTTAAAAGTTGTAAAGGATCTTTACAGAAATGAGACATTTAAAAAACAGAAAGAAAGAACCGAAGACATACTTGATATTTCTACAAACTACTATAGAAAAACATATACACCCATACTTGTTGACCAATTAACCTTACTAGCGATTGAAATGTATCTTTCAAAAGATAATTTAAATTACAATAAAAAAGATATTGAATCTGTTCTAAAAAGAAACTATAAAAATTTTTATAACTCATCACCCTCTCTTTTTCCTTACACAGTAAAAACATTAAATCAAATTGCAGAGTTAAATGTTAATATTGGTGTTTACTCTCATGCTCAATACCAATGGACAAAGAAAAAAATAGATAGAATTATACAAGAGTATGAAAAAGAGTATAACTCAGATTTAAATCTTCCATTCTATACAACTGATATTAATGATTCAAAAGATTCTACAGGTTGGGAGAAAGCTGCTCGACATCTTAAATTCCCAATAGAAAATACTCTCGTTGTTGGTGATAGTTTAACATCTGATATTTACCCGGCTATTGATGCAGGATTCAAATACTTAGTATATCTTTTTCATTCAAATGAAGTACCAAAAATAGAAACAGATGCTCATGTCTTCTTAACAAAGAATGTTGGAACAATATCAGATATCGATTTTTAACACATACCCCTCCCAGCCATAATACCCGTTACTGCAGCACCCGTGATACCACCTGATAGTCCAGAAGCATCCCCAGCTACAAATAATCCCTTAATATGTGTTTCTAAATTTTTGTTCGTCTCTATCTTTGAAGATCTAAACTTAACCTCTGGAGCATAAAGTAGTGTAGAACCGGAATTAATACCTGGCATTACTTTATCTAGTAGTTCTAATCCTTCTATAATGTTTAATACAATTCTATGTGGTAAACCCATTGATATATCACCAGGTACAACATCCTGTAGGGTAGGTTCAACAAAAGATTTCTCCAATCTCGACCAAGTACTCCTTCTTCCATCTCTTAAGTCATAAAGGGACTGTAGTAGAGGTTTTCCTCCTCCTAAAAGTGATGTTAACTCTGCGACTGACTT
>DAOQBQ010000083.1:0-2493 GCA_035355175.1 Candidatus Dojkabacteria bacterium | reverse complement strand
AATCTCAATTATTTTGAACTCTTATAAAATTCCTTTTTATATCTACTAACAACAAATAATCCTGATATACTAATTATTCCTATTACAAAACTCCATACTATATTGTCATAGGTAGGAGGGTTGATAGGATCATTATATGCTAAAGCATATGTTGAATACGCATCGGTATCAAATGTAAGGGTACCCGTATTAGCATCATATACACCCTCTATTTCCTCAACTGTTCCTTCATGCTCTCTAAGTATCATATATTCTGCATGCCCTTTAAGATCCTCAGAAAGTGTTAATGTTACAGTTGTACTCTCATCAAGTTCAGTAATATTTGTTCTCCATACATCTTCTGTAGTTCCTTTATATATAACTTCGTTTAATGATAGGTCTAGATATGTATCAATCTCAAAATCACCCGCCTGTGATTCAAAAGATGCTTCGTCAATATCTGTAGCATCTCCTATGAGAAGTTCTGCATTTCCATTAATTTCTGAAGAAGGTACTGCTATATTAGCGGCCGCTATTTTTTCAGTATCAAGACTAATTATGTCTGAAGTTCTTTCAAATATTGCACTTAAGTGTAAGTGATTATCAGGCATTGTAAATGTGTATGATGCTTTACCGTCATCTGGGACAGTTTGGTTACCATTTAATCCACCAGATACATATTGATATCCGTAATCAGGTAATAATTCAATTGTAACTGTACTACCCGCCTCTATTGAGTAATCGGTAAAATCGCCAGAAGTAAATCTAAAACCATTTGCAGCAATTACTCTTACTGTCCCATTTGTCACAATAGAGTCCTCAGCATCTGGTATATTCCATCCAAGTTGATACAGTGTGCCTGCTGTTGATTCAAGTAAGAAATTACCTTCTGTTGAAGTCATAACATATTTATTTGTAGCATCAGTTCCTTCTTCGCATGTTACTGTTGTAGGTAAGGGATTTTCTTCTTCAGTTCCCGTCATATCTATCCATGGCCAATGTGATGCTTTAGGCGTAAATGAACCTAAACCGGAAATATATGATAAATCTATTGTTCCACCTCCAGAAACTATTACATCTAAAACATTAGCTGTTGCTATATCGCTCTCCACTATTAATGAATGTCCCGCTCCTGATTCTACAATCATCCCCTCTCCTTCTAAAGGAGTTCCATTGTAATACTGTAATCCTGTACCAGAGGTATAGATAGAGAGATTACTAGAACCTACGTATAAAGCTCTTGCACTAATACCTGTTATACTTGGTACACCAGAGCTCCCTATTGATATCATATTACTATCACGAACAGATACTTCTCCTTCTGTATATATTCCACCGACAAGACTTACATCACCACTTTCGTTACTTAAAAAAATCATTACATTTCCATTCATATTGATTGATCTACTATCTTCATTTTCTGCAATTGAGAAGCTTCCATCTATAGAACTTATTGAAAGAGCACCATCCCCTATTCCTGTGATATAAGGTAGTGTAGTCCCACCATCAACATTTAACTGATAAATACCCATAAATCCTTGTTCAATACTCCATCCTGTACCACTAGCTGATGTAACTTGTGGATCTGCAGTTTCATCTATAACTAATGTCCCATCAATAGATATTTGTAAAGGATCGCCTGGGGGTGGTCCCATTGGATCTCCAGAATCGGGCGAGTTGAAAGTGTTACCATCTACAACATACGTATCTTCACAGTTATTTAAGATTCCTTGTGTTACTGTAACAGTAATGACAGTTCCTGTTGCTCCAATTGTCAACCTTCCTCCAGCTCCAATTGAAATTGCAGGTTGATTACTAGCAAAAGCGGTAATTGATAGGGTGGCAGCATCTCCTGTAATTGTTAAATCTCCTCCCATTGCCAAAAGTGCTGCACTATCTGTCAAAGCATCGATGGTATTGTTACCAACCAAAACTATATCAAGATCCCCATTGGCATGGACACTGTTAACATTTGCATGTGTCATTGTTAATATCTTTGTACCTTCATCAAATGTTATACCAGCAATACCATGAGATTCGTTGTACCCATCGGTTGCATTGAAAACATTAACTCCATTTACATCTAAACTTTGTAATGGTGCATCAAGCGCAATAATTGAACTAAGAGGTGTAATAAGTATTAGGAGGGTGATAAGTAGCGATGATATCAATCTAAGACTAGTAAGATATTTAGAATTCATTTAATATGGGTAGTTAATTTATACTAGTATCAATGTAATACTTAGGATAGAATATGTCAATTATAGTATGGATAAAAAGAGATTCAAAAATAAAAAATTTGTTGTCATATTACTAATTCTAGGGATTATTATTTCTATTGCATCAATAGCTATTTGGTATAAAGATAAAATTACAATACAAAATGAAACAGATTTAATAAATAAAGTAGTTAAGTTAGAAGAAAAAGAGCCTGATGATACACAATTGTTAGTAAATCCACCATTAGATGAGAATAATCTATATTGGAGGTATATAAATACACCCTTATTAGAA
>DAOQBQ010000082.1:0-2531 GCA_035355175.1 Candidatus Dojkabacteria bacterium | reverse complement strand
GATTATATAATAAAAAGTGATTTTCATAATAAGCAATTATTAAAAAAAGAATATCCTGGAATTATTAAACACAGCAGTGAAGATTTAGAAATTGCACAAGAAATCTACAAGAATTTAAAGGAAGCATGTATTAAATATAGGGATGGGCTAGTAGATGCAAAGACTCTTTCAAATCTCTGTTCAGATATTATGTATTCCAAATATTCCCCAAATGTTGTTAGCAAGATTATAGCAGATGAAATCTATGATGCCTTAGATTATATTAGTGAGTTGAGTTTTAACAAGAAGAGGTAGTTGTTCCTAGATGCTAAAGATTAGCACTGATTTTGTTTTAAGTCCCATCTCTCTATGTATCGCCCACCATTATTAGTTTATTCTCTGGTATAATTGGATATGTGGCAATGTCCTAAATGTAAAAGAGAATTCAGCAAGAATAATCAATCACATTCTTGTGTGGTATACCCAATAGAAAAACATTTTCAGAATAAAGATTATTCAAAAAAACTATTTAAAGAACTTGTTAATCAGATAGAGAAAAATATTGGAGGAGTCAAAATAGAATCTCTACCATGTTGTATACACTTAGTAAGCGGATACACTTTTAGTGGAGTATGGTTGTTAAAAGATAGAGTAAGATTAGATTTTAGAGTCCCATATAATATTGAGAGTAAAAGGATTATAAATAAGGAAGAGTTGTCTATTAACAGGAAATTATATTATTTAGAAATAGTAGAAGAGAAGGATATTGATGATGAATTGTTGGGATGGATAAGAGATTCATATTTTTTACAAAATTAGAAAGAGAATAATTCTATTCTTAAATTCTATTCTCTTTAATACATTCCCCCATCTATTGTTTCCAAATGGGTTGAGTCTCCTTTCAGTGTGATATAATTTAGACGAATATCTGGCTTCCCAGTATTATGCTCATTAAAATTAAGGTCTATATCTTCATTCCTTAGAAAGGAGATAACATGCACAGAAGAGTGAATGATCCCAAAAGAAGAAGTCCTTATGATCTTATTAAACACTTCTCTCCACCATATCCAGTTCTTAAATTTAGTAATCCAGAAATCGAACAAGAGGTGAGACTAGTTCTAACCGCAAAGGTAAATGAGTCCCAGGATCCTTCTTCCGATAATTATACAAAATTCTTTCCTAAACCATATCCAGTTCTCCAATTTAATGATCCCAAAAAAGAAAGAGAGTTTTTGCTTTCTGTCATTCCATCAATATGGTTACATCGCAAGTGTAAGAGAATGTATCCAAAGAGGAAGAATTAAAAATAGACCTTAGTTAAAGGAAAGACTCTGTAGAGCTGTATAGCGCATATTCAATATGTATACAGAGTCTTTCTTCAACCCACAAGTTGCAAATAGAGGGGCTTACATTTTAAAAAGTATTTCTTGTTCTGTTAATCTTCTCTCTCTTTGAATGTTGAAAAATATGCATTTTGTAATACCCATTAACCTTGTTCCTGTAATCCAATCCATTTGTTTTGAAATATTGAAATATTTTTAAGAAGTATTCCTTAGGGATATCACTTGGAACAGTGTAATTTCTCTGCTTTAATTCCTCCTTAATATATTTCAATTGATTAAAAGTAAATAACTTTTTTAAAGATACAGAGACGTCCTTTTCAGTTTGATTAAATACATATGTTACAAAATCTTTAAACAGTAGATAGTCATTTTCTATGTTCTTTCTTCTTACAATCTTAAGAAGTACAACATCTACATTGGGAATAGGCTTGAAATCTCTTCTCTCAAAATTATCAACTATATCTACCTCAAATCGGTATGAGAGTATTGTCGCAATCTGTGTATTTCTTGGAATGCCAATAAATCTTTCTGCTGATTCTTTCTGTACAAATAGATATGCTTCGCTGAGTTGAGATTCATCGTTTGTTATTTTGTTTACAATATCAGCAGTTAGAGAGAAGGGAATATTAGCAAATACTTTGAAAGGTTTCTTCGGTAAATGTACTTGAGTAAAATCCTCGTTTACAGGTAATATATTCTTACGATCGTGAAAAGTATGTTTAAGAATTTCAAAATATGTTGGGTCCAATTCATAAGCGATTACATTTTGGCTGTATTTTGCTAATTCATTTGTAAGAATACCCTTTCCTGCTCCGATATCTATTACAATGTCGTTTTCTTCAATTCCAATTGAGGAAAGAAGCTTAGAAATTTTGGATTCATTGCTGTAAAAGTTTTGTGTGTATTTAATATCTACCATACTGCATTATACCACCCAATTTGTTTTCTATTAAAGAAAAAATCTTGATTCCAGTATTAGGGTAGGGTATATTAGATATATGAGTATCAAGAATATTAGTTTAGTTGTGGTAGGCGCGTTAATACTTGGGGTAGTTGGGGGTTTTCTTGCTAACAGTATTGTTGTTGGTATTCTACTTCCTATTCTTCTAATTGTTTTCTATGTTATGTGGAAGTATATGAAGTCTGAGCCACAAGAGGAGAAAAAAAATGGGGAAATTCTTGAGGGTGTTCAAACTAAAAATCCTCAGA
>DAOQBQ010000081.1:0-2561 GCA_035355175.1 Candidatus Dojkabacteria bacterium | reverse complement strand
TTGATCAAGAAACTAATACACAAGTATATGCAAAGAATCTTGTAATACAAGAGGTTGTACTTACCCCATCATATGATGATAAAGGAAGAATAATTCTTACAACAATTGGAGAGGGAAAAGCAACCCTCTTTATTGATGGTAAAATTACAACTGGAACATGGAAAAAACTCTCTAGAACAGATAGGACAAAGTATTATGACAGTGAAGGTAATGAGGTAATATTCAACAGAGGTAGAACATGGATATCAGCAGTCCCTCATTCTATCGGAAAATTTGATATAATTGAACAATAAATTGCCCCATGGTCTAATGAGAAGAATTAGATCTATTTAATATGTTATACATAGGGGAATGTTAAAAAGTCTGTTTATATCAAAAGTAAGAATAAGGGTGTTGGCAAAATACATGGAAGATGTAAATAAATCCTACCATGTTAGAGGACTAGTTAGGGAGTTAGGAGAGGAGATTAATGCTGTAAGAAGAGAGTTACTTAGCTTAAAGAAGATAAATCTACTTGAAGCTAAAAAGGATGGTAACAAAATAATGTACACCATTAACAAACAGTCCCCTATTCTCTGGGAGTTAAGATCTATGTTTTTTAAAGATTCTGATACTGGTAAATTACTAATTGAGAAACTTTCAACTGTAGAGGGTATACAGGTAGCCATAGTAACGGAGGCGTTTTTAAAGAACAAATATATTGATAAATCTGATATAGATATGCTCTTTATCGGAGATATGAAGATTAGAGAGCTATCTATAGCTGTTAGCTCTATTGAGAAAGAGCTAAATAGATCTATTAAGTATGTTGCAATGAAGGTTGAAGATTTTGAATTTGGTAAAAAGAAGAGAGACCCTATCCTTATAAATGCACTGACTAAAGATAAAATGATATTACTTGGAAGAGATTCTGATTTACTCTAGAATGAAAAAATTTAAACTACCGAAATTAAAAATTAATAGAAGTAATTCAAACAATATCTTTAGTTACTTAATATCTGTTTTAATTAGTTCACTAATACTAGCAATAGTTCTAATATCTTTACCTCTAACAGAGAGGGTAACCTCTTTGGCTACATATGATTTGGTTAATAAAAATAGTTTGTATTGGTCAAAAGAGTACATCCTAGAATTAAATACTCAAGATGATACGAACTCAAAACAGAGTATTGAAAAGAGTAGATCCATTCTTCAAAAGAGATTAAGATCTTTGGGTGTAGAACAATCCTCCGTTATCGAACAGGTAGAAGATGAGAAAGATATTTTAAGAGTTACTGTCCAAACTTCACAGAGTAAAGAGTTAGTAGATAGTATTATTAAATCTCCATTTATAGTTAATATCGTAACTAGGAAAGATGATGTTAATTACGAAGATCAAGAGAATCCTCTAACTCCGTATCTTGCTGAGAATTACAATACAACAGAATTTACAAGAAGGAACTTTAGAAATATATATATTACGAAATTAAAAAACTCTGGAAATGAGTATTCATACTTTGCTTTGTACAAGATATGGCCTTGGGAGAAGGAGTGGGAGAATTTCCTTAATGGGAATGTAGGACAGAGTGTAGGTGTAAATATTGATGGTTTTGTTACACCAGTTCAGGTAACTGCTGACAAGGGGTTATTCGCTGTACCGATATCAGCTACAGAGAAAGAGTTAGCACAAGTAACAAGCATTTTGTATAACTCAGGAGTTATGCCTTTGTCATACTCTGTTACATCAGAAGAGGAAATTATGGTAGATACACCAGAGATTGATTACATTAAACTTACAGAGGGAATACTTGTTGCAATTCTCTTCATATATATCTATCTTCTTCTAATAGAGAAAACTCCAAAGGATATACTTATTAGATCTGGTATATCAAGTGTAATTACTGTTGCAGTATGGATAGCATATTTAAAGATATCTGATACTCCTGTTGATATATTTTTACTTGCATTAGAGGTAATTACTACTGTAGCAGTTATAAGGATAATTACCGAGAATGTAGAATCTAGAATGATTGTAACAGTATTAATTGCTTTAATATCATCTCTTTGTATATTACTTGGTAGTGGGTATGTAAAACTTTTTGCTAATGACTTACTACTTCTAATGATAATTAGTAACCTATCTCTATCCTTAACTACCTTCTATATACTTAATATCAGGAAATCATTAAAGCTATGAACTTAATACAAACCGTATTAAAAGATTGGAGTATATATGAGAGAAATATGGAGATATTCTTAATACTTGGAGTACTCTTCCTATCTTTAATATGTATATATCTTTCTACAAAGAGTAAGAAAATATTAATTCTTTCATCAATATCATTATCCTTAATTCTTCTCTTTAATTTCTTAGGTATATTAGTAATAAATTGGATATTTAAAATAGATATATCAGAAATATTTAAGATAGTACCCGTATTATCAATAATTCTTAATGTTTCCAATTTAGGTATATTAGTTGGTTTCTTTGTTTCTAAAAGGGATGCAAAGGGTTTTAAGATATCAGAAATTAGAAAAGAGTACTTCTCAGATTCTATTAAACAGAGTATATTCCTTGCATT
>DAOQBQ010000080.1:0-2575 GCA_035355175.1 Candidatus Dojkabacteria bacterium | reverse complement strand
AACAGAGATATGTCCTCCACTTCCACCACCAGTTATCATTATCTTTATTTCAGATTTAAGCATTCTTTGTATATCTACTAACATTTAAAAGTAATCCAAAAGCTATCATTGTTACCATTGTACTAGAACCACCGTAAGTTAGAAAGGGAAGAGGAATTCCTGTAAGTGGAATTATTCCGACATTAGCTGCCATATTAAAAAATGCTTGGCATGATAACCATACCGATATGCCAGTTGCAAGAAACTGTCCCTCTTTATCTGGTGCTCCTAGAGCAATCTTAAACCCTCTCCAGAGGAAGAATATCCATGAAATTACAACAATTGCACCACCAAGTAATCCCAACTCTTCTAAAAGAACTGCGAATGTAGAATCTGTAAAAGCCGTATTTTCAACAAGATATCCAAACCTTTGTCTAGATTGTCCAAAACCCTTACCAAGTATTCCACCACTTCCTATGCCAATTAATATCTGCTGCATTTGATACCCAGTTCCTTGAGGATCTGCAACTTCACCCTTGAGGATTAAATTAAAAAATGTTTGTATTCTAGACATTCTATACGGTTCAAGTAGTATAGCGATTATCCCAAGAACAAAGATGACGGGTATCATTGCTAAAGAGCCAACCCTATGTGCATTATCTTTCCCAGAAAGGAACAGCATTATGAACGCTGTTAAGAATATTATCATGGCTGTGCCTAAATCTGGTTCAAGAACAACAAGTAAACCTACTATACCTATAACGGCAAGAAAAGGTATTAATACTTTTAAAAACCCTTTCTTTATGGAATCTTCAAATTTAGAAAAAGAGTACTCTTTTTTTGAAAACCAGCTTGCAAAATACATAACTACTGCTAGTTTAGCAAATTCTGCAGGTTGTATAGGTGGTAAAGAACCGAATTGAAACCATCTCTTAGAACCATTTACCTCATCACCTACTGCTAATACAAGTACAAGAAGGCAGATAACTCCAATTAAAAATGGAAAAGAGAATTTAAGTATCTTTCTGTAATCAAATATATATGCAATGTATGCAAGTATTCCACCAAAAAGTAACCATGCTAATTGAAGTATTAAGAAATGAAATTGATTATTAAAAGGCTCTTGATTAGCTTTGTATACACTTGCATCATATATCATTATGGCACCAAATATCGCCATAGCTATCATGAAAACCAGAGTAGATTTATCTGGTGAATGTCTATCTCCCGAAGTAATTTTTTTTGTTCTCCTTTTACTCGACATTATATGCCTATTAATATACTATATATCTAACAATGACTCAAAGTAAAAGAAAACTTGTAATAGCGGTGGGTGGTCCCGGTGGTTCTGGTATTACCACTATATCTAAGATGCTTGGAAAACACTTTAAATTAAAACATATATATGCAGGAGACCTATTTAGAAAAGCAGCAAAAGAGAAAGAGATAGAGTATTTCGAAGAGTTCTTACAACAGATTTCAAAAGGAGGAAACAGTTTAGACTTAGAGATAGATGGGTTATTAGAGGAGTATGGAAAAAAGGGAGATGTGGTAATAGATAGTAAGGTATACGGTGCATTAGCAAAGTTAAGAGGATTAAATTGTGATGTATCTATTTGGTTAGATGCAAATTTAAATGTTAAGGTTAAAAGACATTTAAGCAAAGAAAATATTAAGGGATTAAGAAAATTAAAGAGGTATTTTGAAATTAAAAAAAGATTAAAGAAGAGATTTAGGATAGATAGGGAGAAATATTGGAGGTTATACAAAGTTAAATATGATAGACCTGAATTGTATTATAATATTGTATTGGATACATCTAATATGAATGAGATGGAAACATTTAATTTAATTTTAGAAAAAATAAAAGATGGAGAATACATTAAAGAGTAATAATCAAAATACAAGTGTAACACCTCAGGATATTACATCACATATAGATCCAAATCTACCAAAAGAATATATTGAAAATAAAGAGACGCCAGAAGATTTAGATGTTACTTGGACAAGATGGAAGTGTCTTAATTGTGGGTATGTATATGAAGGTGTAACGGAAGTAAAAAAGTGTCCTAAGTGTGGTAATGAAAATCCAGATTTATTTGATGATGTTGATTAAGATATGCCGAGAGGGGGAATCGAACCCCCACTCTATTTCTAGAACGGGATTTTAAGTCCCGCGCGTCTGCCTATTCCGCCATCTCGGCAAAGAGCTATGTATTTTAAAATAGATTTCCTTTTTTATCAATCATAAGTTATACCATATATTGAAAATAGGTGACGATGGGACTCGAACCCATGATAGTGGTTTTGCAGACCACGGCCTTAACCAGCTTGGCTACGTCACCATTGTGATTAAGATCCAATTATATCTTTGACTATTGCAATCTCAAGTATACTGTTATTGGATCTATTTTTTATAGAACTGCCACTAATAATAGCAATTTTATCGTTTAAATCCAACTCTCCATATGAATATACACATTCAACAGCTCTTGAAACTATATTATCCCTATCATTGGTTAACTCTTTTATATAATATCCCTTTACACCTCTAAGTAATGAGTTTTGACGAATTCTCTGCATATTTGTACCAACT
>DAOQBQ010000079.1:0-2588 GCA_035355175.1 Candidatus Dojkabacteria bacterium | reverse complement strand
ATACATGAGACACTTGCAACAACAATAGTATCTCTTCTTGTTCTAGCAGCGTTCATTGCACTTAGTCTTAATTTTTCAATTTCTTCATTTACTTCAGATTCTTTCTCTATGTATAAATCCCTAGATGGTATATACGCTTCAGGTTGGTAATAATCATAGTATGATACAAAGTATTTTACTGCGTTTTGAGGAAAGAACTCTTTGAACTCTTCATATAGCTGTGCTGCTAATGTTTTGTTGTGAGAGAGTATTAAGGTTGGTCTTTGTAATTGTGATATGACATTAGCCATAACAAATGTTTTACCAGAACCAGTTACTCCTAGTAAAACCTGTTTTTCTTTTTTCTTATTCAAATTTGTGACTAGCTGATTGATAGCTATATTTTGATCTATCGAGGGCTTAAAATTTGTATTAAGTTGAAACTGTTCTTTCATACGCTAATTTTAACAGATTAATACATTTCTGTGTTAAAATACTTAATATATGGAAAAAATTACTTTAAATACTCTACCACAGGATATTGTGAATCAAATAGCTGCAGGGGAAGTAGTTGAAAGACCTGCATCTGTTGTTAAGGAGTTAGTGGATAACAGCATTGATGCTAATTCAACTAAGATACAAATTAAAATAGAAAATGGAGGGATAGATTTGATAGAGGTAAGTGATAACGGGGTAGGGATTCCTCAAGAGAGTTTGGATAGGGTGTTTATGCCACACACAACAAGCAAAATATCATCCCTAGAGGACTTAAACACACTCCTAACAATGGGATTTAGAGGAGAAGCTCTATCTACTATCCAATCTGTTGCTAATGTTAATTTAATATCAAAATATATTGATAGCGATGTGGCAGGAGAGATTGTATTTAAATCTATAAATGATTTTTCAATTAAAAAAGCAGCTAGAGAAACAGGTACTGTTGTAAGTGTTAAGAATATATTTGGTAATATCCCTGCAAGAAAGAAATTTTTAAAAACAGCCCAAACGGAATACAAAAAAATCTTAGATGTTTTGTATCCATACTTTTTAATATATCCAAATATACATTTTACAGTTGTAAAAGATAGTAAGACGGTAATTGACTTAAAAGAGATAAAAGATTCTAAAGAAAATACTGTTGTTAAAGAAAGGGTTGATGAGATATTAAAAGAGGATTTTGTTAAAAGAATGTTAAAAGTATTCTATGATGGTTCTGGAGTAAAGATATCTGGATTAATTGGTCACCCATCTGATCATCAAAAGAGAAGTAATCATCAGTATATTTTTGTAAATAGAAGACCAATATGGGATAGTGGCATAGTGAGAGCTGTATTATCTGGTTATGAAAGATATATACCTCATGGTGAGAGAGTACCATTTCTTCTTTTAATTGATATTAGACCAGATTTAATAGATGTAAATGTACACCCAAGAAAAGAAGAGATTCGTTTTCTTAATCCTTTTAGGGCTTACAGTGCAGTAGAAGAGGCTGTTAAAAAAGCTTTGTCAACTACTATGTCATACAAATTAGAAAGTGAATACAAACCAAGTACTACACAAACTCCTTCCTTAGTTAATACAGATTTTCAAGGAAAGAGGTATAAATCTAAAGATATATCTTTTAAACAAACACAGAGTGGTTCTGTGAGAGACAGTTTACTTTTTAGTAAAGAGGTTTTAGATGATACTTCATATATAAAGAATGATTCTCAGCAAGATGATGTGAATACTTCATTTAGAAATATATTTCAGATATTTAATAAATATATTGTTATTGAATTTGAAAATGAAACTCTTTGGATAGTAGACCAACATGCTGCAGCAGAGAGAATTACATTTGAGAAATTAAAGGATTCTAAAGCTATTAAAAGTGAACAACAGAATCTACTTGTTCCAATATCTATTAAATTTTCTGAAAAAGAGATAGTTGTATTAGATGAACTAAAAGGTTTTTTTAATGATTTAGGATTTGAATATTTAATACAAAAGGAAGGTATTGAGATACTATCAACCCCTGTTGAGTTTGTTGGAGCTGATTTTAGAAAGCTCTTTGATGAAATTTTTGAACTAAGTGAGGATATTAGTTATATATCTAAAAATATTGATAGATTAAGAGAAGATATTCTTGCTACTATATCTTGTCATGGTAGTGTTAGAAGCGGTCAAAGTTTACATAGAGAAGAAATGATTGATATATACAAAAAGTTAATTAAGTGTGAGAATCCATATAGCTGTCCTCATGGTAGACCTGCTGTATGGAAGTTAAGGTTAAGTGATATTGATTCTAATTTTGAAAGAACATATTAATGAGAAAGACTGGAGTTCTATACTTAATACCTACATCACTAAGTAAACAATTGCTTAAAGATGAATTAAAAGAGAAAGATTTAAATATTGTTAGAGGTATTAAGTATTTTATTGTTGAAACACCTAAAGTAGCAAGAGCATACCTAAAAGATATGGGAATGGTTTTACAAGAGCTTAATATGGCTATACTAGATGAACATAGTAAGAAAACAGACATCCCTTATCTATTAGAGCCTCTTATACATGGTAATACTGTCGGCCTTATGACAGATGCGGGCTCTCCTGGAGTTGGTGACCCTGGG
>DAOQBQ010000078.1:0-2621 GCA_035355175.1 Candidatus Dojkabacteria bacterium | reverse complement strand
TCTCTAATTGCAGATACTTTTACATACCAACTCTTAATTGGTTTGTATATTAAAGGAGTATGGGTTCTCCAACACATTGGCATCTGATGTTCATAATCGTAGTTATCAAAAAGAAGATCCCTATTTTTTAAATCTTCGATAATATATTTATTTGCCTTTTTGTAAAACATACCCTTAAACTCAGTTATTTCATCCTTCATATTCCCCTGATCATCAAGATAGTCAAACATACCTATACCCATATCTGTCATAAGTAAGAAGTCCTCTTCTCCATACGGCGCTTGATGAACTAAACCTGTTCCATCCTCTAGCGTAACATGCTGAGCATGAACTACTTTAAATGCACCTTCTTTACTCTTTTGCGAATAGTAAGGATACAAAGGTTCATACTCTTTACCTATTAACTCACTTCCTTTGTATGTTTTTAATACATCCAACTGTTTACCAAATACACTCTCAACTAAATCTTTACCAACAATATATTTACTACCCTCATACTCTACCTCAACATAATCGAAATCCTTTCCAACAGCAACAAGAAGATTTCCTGGAAGAGTCCACGGAGTAGTAGTCCATATTAAAAGATATGTATCCTCATCTTTAAGTTTTAATTTAATAACTACTGCAGGATCTGTGATAGTTTCATAACCACCTAAAGCCACCTCAGAGTTAGAAAGTGTTGTACCTGCTCTAGTTGAGTAAGGAACAACCTTGTATCCCTCATAAAGTAAACTCTTGTTGTAAAGGTCTTTTAATGACCACCATATACTCTCAATATATGGAGCATCCATAGTTGCATACTCCTCATCATCATTAACCCATCTACCCATTCTCTCAGTTAACTCTTTAATTGCCCCTTGATATTTCTTAACAGACTCTCTACACAAATTATTAAATTTCTCTATACCGTACTCCTCTATATCTTCCTTCTGCTGAAAACCCAAACTTTTTTCAACCTCATACTCAACTGGAATACCCTGACAATCCCATCCTAAACTTCTATCTACTCTAAAACCCTTCATAGTTTTGTACTTAGGTATTACATCTTTAACAACCATAGTAAGAACATGGCCATAGTGTGGACTATTATTCGCAGTAATTGGACCATCATAGAAAGTAAAACTTTTCTCTTTACCCCTACCCTCTATACTCTTCGTTAAGATATCTCTCTCCTTCCAATACTTAAGTATTTTTAACTCTGTCTCTGGGAAATTAGGCATTCCCATACTTTTCTTAATCTTTATCTCTTCCATATTTTTAAATATATATATATTAAACAAAAAAGTCCCCTTGTAAAAACTAATACATTGTACCAGTTCTTACAAAGGGACGCATAGTCGTGTTACCACCCTTTTTCATAATTACATTACTGTAACTACCTTGTAGACCCTTTGGGTCCTTTGCTTGTATCGAAAGCAACTCGTTGGATTCTACTCACCTTACGGTTTTCTTTCCACCACTCCCCAGTGATATCTGGATTACTGTGTTAAAACCAATTATACCATATGTAGTATAATTGGGAATGAAAACAGATTGGAACTTAAAACTACTGTATAAAAATATATCTGATAAACAGATTGAGAAAGATATACAGGAAAGTAAAATTGCAGTTAATACATTTGTTAAAAAGTGGAAATATACAGATGAGTATCTTACTAATCCCAATACTCTACTTAATGCATTAAAAGAGTACGAGAAGCTAATGGAAGATATTGGGGTATGTACAAAACCTTCATATTTTATCTTTTTAAATAGAGCCATAGATCAGGAGAGTACTGAGTTGAAATCGAAAGAGAATATCCTACATCAGATATGCTTAGAGTTAGAAAACAACATCCAATTCTTTTTACTAAACATATCTAAAATACCTAAAGAGAAACAGTATATATTTTTAAATGATCCAACTCTAGATAGATATCATCACTTTCTTAAAACACTTTTTGATACATCAAAATATATATTGAGTGATAGCGAGGAGAAAGTCTTTAATATCAAATCAAAAACATCACACAGTAATTGGGTTAATATGCTCTCAGAATTACTTTCTAAACAGATATTAGAGGTAAAAGATGAGGAGGGAAAACTAAAAACAATATCTTACAATGAAGTAAGTAAGTATCTGGATAATAAAGATAAAGATATTAGGGATTTTGTTGCTAAAAACTTCCTAAGTATTAACAAAAGGTATGAAGAGATAGCCGAGTTTGAAATTAACTCCGTATTAGAAGACAAAAGTATTTCTGATACCTACAGGAAAGTACCTACTCCACAAACTACAAGACTCCTTGCTGACGATATGCAAGAGGATGTGATTGAAACACTTAGAAATACTGTTATAGAAAATTTTGATATATCTAAGAGATTTTACAAACTTAAAGCAAAAATACTAAAACAGGAAAAACTTGCTTACTATGAAAGGAATGTTAATGTTGGAGAGATTGAATTGAAATACCCTTTTGAAAATTCTTTTAAACAGGTAGAAAACACATTTAATATGTTAGATACCGAGTTTAGTGATATCTTAAACACATTCATATCAGAAGGAAGATACGATGTATATCCTAAAAAAGGAAAAGATGGAGGAGCTTTCTGCATAGGAGTAGGAAGTAAGTATCCAACAT
>DAOQBQ010000077.1:0-2638 GCA_035355175.1 Candidatus Dojkabacteria bacterium | reverse complement strand
TAATAAAAGAAGGAGAATTTGTAGTAGAGGGAGTAGTATCTTACTTAGATCAAGATACAGGTGCTGTAGAAGTAAACAATTGGTTAGAGGGTGGGAGTCTACCAGTACAAGGGTTTAGTAAATCTGCAAAAGTTCTTAAATGGCAGAGTGAATATATTCCTGTTAAAGATATACTAGATTCAAATGTATTACAAAAATATCTAAATATCTCACATAAGGGGATAGACATAAGAGGTATATCAATCTTTTCGGGAGTTGAGCTTAACGGTACTTCATACCTACTTGAAGGAGAAAAGTACTTAAAATACAGAGTAATATTTACTACATCTAAATACGGTTTGTCACCATATATATCGAGTATAACAGTAGATTATGAGGAAGGGGGACCAAGTATGGAGCAAATAATGAGACATGGGCAGTGGTTTAATGATGGAGAGAAACAAGGTTTTTGGTGGAGTAATTAATATGTTAAAATACAGCTATGAGCATTAAAGATTCTTTAGGAGAGAGTAAGAAGTTCCTTTTACTAGCAGTAGCACTTCTTCTTCTGTTGGTATTAATTGCTGTTGTACTTAAATCAGGTTTGTACTCTCCAGCAACGGGAATTCTGAATGAGAAGAAGACATACAGTACTCCAGAGTATGTATTAGAGGAAGAGTATGATTATAGTATTGTTATATCTACCATATATGGTGATATTACAGTAGATTTGTATGAGGATATGGCTCCAGAGAATGTTAATAGTTTGCTTTTCTTAATGGGTGAAAGATATTACGATGGTCTTACTTTTTATAAAGTAGTACAGAACTTTGTTGTTCAAACCGGTGATGCAAAAGGGGATGGAAGCGGGGATCCAGGATATAGTGTGAAGAAGGAGAATATGATTAGTTTTAAAGATTACGATGTTGGAATGGCTAACTCATCTCAGTTTTTCATTGTTTTGAGCAACTCTTCTAAAGAGGAACTTGATAATCAGTATCCCGTAGTTGGAAAAGTAACATCGGGTTTTGCAGTATTAGATTCTATAGGAAAAGTTGAAGTTGATGATAACTATAAGCCGATTAATGACATCATAATTAAATCAATACAGATAAACGAAGATTAACACTATAAGACAGCTGGGTTAAGATATGTTTCATTTTCTCGGTATAAAATAGTTATATGCAGAGTTCAGCAAAGCTAAAAAACATATCCATACTATTTTTTGTGTTTATCACCGGCTTTCTATCCCATATGTTTTTAATACATTATCAAGATATAGATATATTTTCTTTAATATCCAAACTAAATAGTGAAACTGTTGTAGAAGAGATTAAAGTAGAGCCAAAAGAGGAGGTTCTTGCAGAAAAAACAGAAGAGGTGGAAGAAGAGGTTGATCTATGTCCGGTATTGGTCGATATAAATGGGGCAGTAATTAATCCTGGAGTTTACTGCTTTGAAAAGGGTGCATCAGTAATAGATGCTGTTAAAAAAGCGAAAGGTTTTACCACTGATGCTGGT
The DNA here is from genome assembly GCA_035355175.1 of Candidatus Dojkabacteria bacterium. Taxonomy (GTDB): domain Bacteria; phylum Patescibacteriota; class Dojkabacteria; order SC72; family SC72; genus UBA2259. The sequence goes on along the minus strand of DAOQBQ010000077.1, from coordinate 1,138 downwards.
TTTAAATATATTTCAATGAAAATTAATTTGGCAACAGTAATGCTAGATAATTCCAAGATATATATACCCTTTGAAAAAGATTATGATTGTTCTATTTTAGCTTTCAGTTTACCTAAAGAGATTGTTGATATAACAATACCAGACACAGAGCAAGAAGAGGAACAGGAAGACAGTGAGATATGTATTAGTATAAATACTGCAACCTTAGAGGAATTAGACTCTCTAGATGGTGTAGGGCCCTCTACAGCCCAAAAGATTATAGATGGTAGACCCTATGAAGTATTAGAAGATTTGTTAAATGTTAGTGGTATTGGAGAATCCACATTTAACAAATTTAAAGAGAGTATATGTCTTTAAGCAAGTTTAAAGAGAGATATGTTGCCTTGTTACTGTTTTTCAATGATTACAAGCTTCTTATATACTGTTTTACAATTATCATACTTAGCATTTCTGGGGCAAATGGAATAGAGAAGGTTGTATTTGAAAAAGAAGGTATAGATGTAAACTTAATTTTTAGAATATTTCTACCCTTACTGACTTTTAATTTTTTCTTCATTGTTTCATATTGGGCATTTTGCCGTGTTCATCTTTTTAAAACAATGTTAAAAACATTTCTAATATCGCTGTTTATGGTTACATCCATGATTTTGTTGAAAAGTGAAAATATAACAGAAAGTATGGAAAAAGTCTTAGGTTTCACAGATAAAAAGGTCTCAATATTGGGTACTATACTCTCTCAAGAGAAGAGTAACACCTACTTGTTTCATTCAAAAGGGAAGAGCATGGGTAACTCCCTTATACGATTCAATTCATATCCTGTTTTACATGTAGGTCAAAGATGTAAAATATATGGGAATATTGTGCAACCTAAGAGTTTTGAAGACTTTGATTACAAGCGGTACCTATTTCGGAAGGGTGTTTACTCAATAGTTGATGTTGAAAAATATGAATGTAAAGAGATTGGTAATATATTTCTTGAAAGTAGATATAGATTAGAAAGAGTGGTAGAGAGATCTTTATCAGAACCAGAGGCATCTCTTTTAATTGGAATTATGTTTGGAAGTAAAAGGGTCTTTAAAAAGGATTTTAATGATGCTCTGAACGGCTCTGGGGTATCGCATGTAATAGCGGCATCTGG
>DAOQBQ010000076.1:0-2690 GCA_035355175.1 Candidatus Dojkabacteria bacterium | reverse complement strand
AAGTACAACTCTTGCAGCTATATTAGAAGAGATAAATACCACAAGATTTTGTCACATTGTTACAATAGAAGACCCAATTGAATATGTATTCGAAGGTAAAAAAGCTCTAATAGATCAAAGAGAGATGAATGATGATACACACTCTTGGGCAATTGCACTTAGAAGTGCTCTAAGACAGGACCCAGATGTAATATTAGTAGGTGAAATGAGAGATTATGAAACTATTGCAGCAGCAATTACTTTAGCAGAAACAGGTCACTTGGTATTTGCTACACTACATACTAATAGCGCAGCTCAGACAGTGGATAGAATGATTGATGTGTTCCCTAATAATCAACAGCCACAGATTAGATTACAACTTTCAAACATATTAGAAGCAATTGTTGCACAAAGGTTAATACCTTTGGATAAAGGTGGTAGAAGGGCTGTATCTGAGATTATGATTGCAAGTCCTGCAATTAAGAATATGATTAGAGAAGCTAAGACTCATCAGATAGATAATGTAATTAGAACAAGTTCAGATATAGGGATGGTTTCTTTAGAGAAATCATTGGTCAATTTAGTTAGAGAGGGTGTCATATCTGTTCAAAAAGCTCAGGAGTATGCAGTATTTCCTGAGGAAGTATTAAGATTATTAAAGAGTTAATTATGGCAAAATTTACATACTCTGCTAGAGATAATAAGGGTAAAGAAATAGAGGGGAAAATGGAGGCAAGAGATGCTGAAGCATTAGCAGAAATTTTACAGGACAAAGGGTTAGTTATTGTAAGTATTAAAGAGCAAGCTACTATAGATTTAGAAGAGTTGGGACAGATAAACATTGGTGGTATACCAATGAAAGAGAAGGTCGTGTTTATGAGACAGTTGGCTACAATGGTAGGTGCTGGTTTACCGTTAACAAGAGGTTTACAGGTTATGGAACAACAGATAGAGAATGCTGCTTTCAGAAGGATAATATCTCAGGTTAAAACCTCTGTGGAATCTGGAAAGAGTTTAGCAGAGTCTTTTAGAGGTGCTGATGAGGTTTTTGATGAAGTAGCAATTAACCTAATAGAGGCAGGAGAATCTAGTGGTAATTTAGATGACATATTAGATAAACTAGCAGTTGAGTTAGAAGAGAGTAAAAAATTAAAGGCAAAACTTAAATCTGCACTCACCTACCCTATGATTCTTTTAGTAGTAATTGTAGGTGTTATGCTTCTTATGATGTTTGTATTAGTTCCATCAATGAGTGAGATATACTCAGAGTTTGATGCAGAGCTTCCATGGATAACAAAGTTCCTTATGGATATGAGTAATTTCTTTGTTGGATATTGGTGGGCAGTGCTAGTAGCGATATTAGGTTTGGTTATTGGTTATAAGGTGTGGGTTGATACTCCTAATGGTTCTAGAACAAAGGATAAAATATTAGTTAAGATGCCTATTGTAGGAATAATTATTAGTAAGATGCAGATAGCTCAGTTTACTAGGTTATTAGGTTTGTTACTTAGTAGTGGTTTATCCATAATTAGAGCTTTGGAGCTTACTGCTCTGTCTCTAAATAATCAGATGTTTAGAGAAGTAGTAATGGAAGCAAAGAAGGAGGTGGAGAAAGGTGGCTCTTTAGCTTTACCTATTGCAAGGAGTGAATACTACCCTTTAATTGTTAGTAGTATGATAGCTGTTGGGGAAGAAACGGGAGAGTTAGATAATGTACTTGCTAAGGTAGCTGAGTATTACAAGGATGAGGTTGATGTTGCTACTGAGAATATGTCATCTGTATTAGAGCCAGTTTTCCTTATCTTAATGGGTTTAGCTATTGCTTTTATATCTTTAGGTATATATATGCCTATGTTCCAGTTGTCAGAGGTAATGGGTATGGTAGTTGACTTTATGAATTTAATCGTATAACTTATATATATAAATTATTTTATATTTAAAAAACATTATGAATAGAAAATATTCAGGTTTTACGCTAGTAGAAATGCTTATCGTAATGGGTATAATCATTATACTTATGGCGGTAGGTATTACTGCAGGAAGGTTTGCTATCAATAGAGCAAACGATGTAGCACATCAGGATGCTGCAGATAAGTTGTTTGTAGCAGTACAAGCATATATGACAGATGAAAGAGAGTATCCTCTGGTGACTGACTGGGAGACAGTTTTAGCTGATGGTGGACTATTAAATAGTTATCTTTCAAAGGGAGAATTTGAAGGTGGAACAGATGCAACATATTACTATTGGACCGATACAAAATCTGCTATGATATGTGTTTCAAAAGGTGGAGCGGGAGATGAAGATGGTAGAGGTTTTTACTGTAGTGGGAATGCATTTGGTGCAGACGGAGCACCCGTAGTAGAGGGTAAAGATGTAAAGGTTGCAGAAACTCCAATAGATTGTCCCGCAGCGGGAGAGTGGACATTGATACAGGACTGGGATAACGAGGATGGCCTTTTTGGAACGACAGCTGTAGGTGATTGTACTTATGTTGGTCAACCAGTATAAAATTTGCGAAGATATTTTGGTATGGTCTATGAAAACCCCCTCTTCTGAGGGGGTTTCTCTTTTATAATTACTATAGATATGTATAATAGGGAATGCATATATATTTTACATTCTTAACATTTATATTAGGTTTAGTATTAGCTAGTTTCTTTAATGCTCTACTATATCGAATAGATAACGGGTATAAATATCCAGATATCTT
>DAOQBQ010000075.1:0-2749 GCA_035355175.1 Candidatus Dojkabacteria bacterium | reverse complement strand
CATTTGGGGAGATAGTTCAACAATGGTTAGTTATTTAGTTACTCTCTTTTCAAATCTTCCCCTATATTTATATGGATTCTCTTTCTTTTGTAATATTAACACCCTACTTGGAATTGTATATACTACTCCTCCAATTATTAACAAAGCTATACCTACCGCAATCCTACCTAATGTACTATCAAATATACCTGTTTGTGGTATCTCTATTACACAATCTGCCACTATTTTACTTGATGCTTCACTTGTTACTCCTGTAGATCTTGTTAATGTAACCGTATTTGTATACTCTCCAAAATTAGCTTTATCAACTGATAATTTGTAAGTATATATCTTTGTTTCACCACCTTTAACAATTAAGTTTGTTGTTTGATAATCCCAGAGAATCTTTCCATTTGAGTATGCTCCAGGTGATGTTATTCCTGTAGGAGTAATTCCTGCACTTAATATTTTAGGGTCTAAAACATCCTCTATTTTAGTAACTGTTCTATCCTCTGTTCCAGAGTTAGCTACTGTTACCGTATATGTTAATTCTGCCTTAGGGTTTTCTGTTCCTTCGTCTATACATTTTTCTACTACTCCTTTAGTTATACTTAATGCTTTACATAAACAGGTGCTTTGATTACAGTTAACCCATGTACAACTATTTCCAGTAGGGTCTCCTACTTCACACTCCTCACCTGTATCTAGTGTTCCATCTCCACAGGTATCTTCAGTTACAGCACTACAGGAACAATCACTTAAGCATGTGGCTCCTGTATTACATCCTGTAGGTATAGCCTTAGGATCACAATCTTCTCCAGTATCTACTTTTCCATCACCACAAGATGCGGTAGCTACACATTTACATTTGTTTGTACATGTATATCCACTTTTGCATCCAGTTGGAGAAGCTTTATAATCACAAGCTTCTGTACTATCTTTCTTGCCATCTCCACAGACTACTTCCACTTCTTCTTTTCTGCAGCAAGAATTATATGTGTAAGCATTGTTGCATCCCGAACATTCATCACTGCAGCTTACTGATTCCCCAGATTTACATGGAGGATCATATAATTCCCCATCACAGCTTGGTGTACAATGATTACTGCTTGTACATCCATTGTTACTGCTTCTACATTCGCATTTCCCATAATTACAAAAAGCTACAGATGGCCATGAGCAACTTACCTGATCATTACAATCGCTTCCCTCATAGCAGTTATACTCTGGGGTACACAGTGGCAAATCATCACAATTACCCTCGGCAAATTCACAAATACATGCGACGCTACTAGTACATCCTCTTTCTGGATGCCCAATATCTTCAGGACAACAACATTGATTTTCTCCCGCTTTACTTTCCCCAGGTGCAACAGTCTCTTTTTCATTCACCCTCCATATTAAATATCCTAATGCCCCTGATAATATTACAATACCTAATGCAAATAATATCTTACTAGTTTTATTTAATCTCAGTGCCATCTACATTAAATATAAAATATTCTTAAGTAAAAGATATATTATTTAAACAAACTCTTCAACTGTTCAATATTAATAATATCCTTAATCATTATAAATACAATAAAAAGAATTAAAAAAAGAAAACTTAGATTAATAATAATTGCCTCTACCTTCTGATTTAAATTCTTTCTAAATATTGACTCTATTAAAAGAATTAAAAACCTACCACCATCTAATGCTGGGAGAGGAAATAGATTAATAACTGCTAGTGATAAGGAAAGATCAGCTAAAATACCCAAGAAAGTAATAATACCCAATGTCTTAAAGTAATCAATAATAAAGTAGATACCAATAGGACCACTAACAGTATTTGAAAGCTCTGAGTAATCACCTGTCTGCCTAGCTTGCGAGATTAAAGATGAAAGAGCCTCCCCTGATAGTTTAACGATATTTATTGAATGACTAATACCTGCAAAAAGTTTGTTATCAGTATAATCAATGTATACATTGTAGTTATAACCAGTATAAATACCTAATTTACTCTCTTCATTTACATAAACATTAAAGTAGTTACACTCTTTGTTCTCTTCCTTACAAGCGTAAACTATTACCTCCTCTGATTTATACTTACTCAATGTATTTGTAAGCTCTTTGTAATCATCTATCTTCTCATCATTAATAGATACAATATATCCTTTTTCATACATCTCTGAATCAATCGCCCCACCCTCTGGAGCTACTTCGTAAGGTATATCTGATACTCTTTCTTTAGTAATTACTGCACCAATAGGTTTAAAATCTTCATAGGTATTACCTATGCCCATTCTCCATTCATTACTTGATAAATAGATGGTGTAAAGAAGTATTGCAAGAAGTATATTCATTGTTACACCAGCTAGCATAACAAACATCTGAGCTATCTTACTTTTGTTTTTTAGATTACCACTATCTTTTCTATCTTCTTTCTCTTTAACAGGATCCCCATCTCCAAGTATTTTACAGAAACCTCCAAAGGGTAAAGCCCTTAGGTTATACATAGTCCCTTTGTATCTTTTTGAAAATATCTTAGGACCAAAACCTACAGAGAAATCTAAAACCTTTGCTTTAACTGCTCTTGCTGCTAAGAAATGCCCTAACTCATGTACAAAGGTTAGAATACTGATAACTAGAAAAAGTAGGAGTATATTTATTATGATAGACATAGTTGTGTATATATATTAGATTATCAGTGTTATACAGTCATTAACTCTTCCTCTTTATTCTCTCTCATCTCCTCTATCTTGGTATTACTCTCTTTAACAAGCTTTTC
>DAOQBQ010000074.1:0-2759 GCA_035355175.1 Candidatus Dojkabacteria bacterium | reverse complement strand
GGAGGAGGTGGTGAAGACGGCTTTGCTTATTACGACGAGGGAACATACCTCTCCACCCCCTTTGATTCAGAATCTTCAACCTCTGAATACTATATGTTCGATATTAAAACGACTATTCCTGAAGACACCTCGGTAGAAATACAAATACGGGCCAGCAATAACCCTACTATGTCTGGGGCGACATGGTGTGGACCTGATGGAACAGATACCACATATTACAGCTCTACAGGATCATATAGTATTCCCCCAAACATAACCGGAAGATATTTCCAGTACAAAGTCGTTTTTACATCTACTTCTATCGAGGAATCTGCTTTACTTGAAGAGTTAGTAGTTAACTATGAGAAATAAACTAAAAGGAATAACGCTCGTAGAAACAATCCTGTATATAGGGCTGTTTTCTATTATCATAATAATTGTTCTAAATTTTATGCTTTCTACTCAAGAGGCAAATCAAAGAACAGATAATCGATTGGAAATAAACAGGGTATCAGAATTTGTTTCTAAACACATCAATTCTTCCTTTAACAAAAATCTTTCTATAGACAGTACCACCTCTGTATTTAATGATAACCAAGGAGTACTAAGCTTAATATTTATAGACGGGAATAGGCAGTACACATTAACCGATTCTCAAATATCTTTTGATGGGACCCCTATTACCCCAACAACTGTATCCGTAACAAGATTTAATTTAATTCCCATTTACAAAGGTACTGATACAATAGTTGGAATAAAAACAGAGATAACCTTCATTTCAAAGAAAGACTCCAGTATTACTGAAACTATTAATCTGTTATCCTTAATTAGATGAAAGGTTACGTTGCATTAACAACAGTATTAGTTATGTTACCCCTACTTCTACTCACAGGCATTAGCTCTCTTTATGGAAACATTAGTTCTCTCATAGTTGGAAAAATGAACTATGATTATGAAATACTTAGAACCAACTCTGAGACATGTCTTGAAGAGGCTGTGTACCGTATTAAACGCTCTCATTCGTTTACAGGATCTTTTGATATAGCTATGGATAATTGGAGTTGTACAGTGACCATAGGAGACAAAGCGGGTTCCCCTGGCATAAAGACAATTAACATACTAACAAGTGATACCAACGGTATAACTATTACAAATAACAAAGAATTAAATATAAATGTAGATCCATTTGAAATTTCAAATTCTTAAAACAACAACTTTGAACTCTGTCCCAGGTCTGACCCCCACATCTTCTATTTTTATGCCTTTTTCTATCGTTTTTTACCTTTTATTTAAACCCACGGGCACTTTTGAAAATCACTTTGTTTAATACAAAATGCGGTCGTATAGAAAGGTTTATGGTGTCAGTCCTAGGTCTGACCCTCTGTGTATTAACATACAAAATATTCTCTATTGAAATGTCTTTCTTAAATATTTTGATATATCTTCTTCTAGTTATACTTTTTCTAACACTGGCCTTTCTAGCTTATTACGATATTAAGAAAATGGAGGTTCATAACACCCTTTCATTTATACTGATGGCTATATTGTTAATAGTTAATATTGTACTGTTTTTTGTATTTAAGAATAATCTGGATATTAAAATTATTAGGGATAGGATATATAACCCGTATGAGAATATGATTGGAGCTTTAATATTGGGAAGTATATTCCAATTATTAGTACTTCTTTCTAAAGAGAAAGCCTTAGGACAAGGGGATGTTAGAATTGCAATAATAGCGGGGCTACTAATAGGATATACAAATTTAATGTATTGGGGATATATAACAGTATTTAGTGCATTAATATATGGATTGATAATTGGTATTAAAAAGAGAGAGATTAAAGGGGTAAAAATCCCTTTTGTACCTTTTATGATGTTAGGGGTAATAGTTCTTTTATTATATTTCTTCTAAGTTCGCACATGGTGGAGACGGTGGGATTTGAACCCACGTCCAAAAGCTAAGCACAGTATCATTTACAAATATATTTAGATTTATATAGCTAGATTAAACTAAAAAATCTAACAAAAAGTATAATCTACTCAGTAATTATATTCGCTATGGATTCTCTACTGACAAAGAATACATACTATACCCTAGTAACGACTGCCTATATCCCCTAACTAGGGATAAGAGAAATAGACATTGAGTAAAACTAATTACTCAAACTTATGCAAAATTGTAAGCATATAAGGGTACGCTTAAAGCGTTCCTTAGCTTACTTGCAAAAGCGTTAAGTTTGTTTTCTACACTTATCTGTGTCTAAGTTTTACGAACTTAAAAACGATTTGTGATAAACAGCACTTATAAACTTCTGTCGAAAGCCTAGCGTCCCCATATTCTTAAAGAACGTTATATTATACCATTTTTATTACAATTCTCCTATCAAGATATTTACTACTACAAAGAATTTTCCGTCTTTGTTAAGAGATATTTCTTTAGCTTCTCTACCATCTCCGGGGTCATGTTTTCGCTAAACTCGGGTTCGTATTCCCTCAAATACAGGTCATATAGGTATTCTTCGGATACACTCTCTACAGATACAGAACGAAGATATTTCGGATTTTCCTCAATAATTTCTTTGAATAGCTCATTATAAAAAACTTTAGCGTTCTCGTTTTCATCTTGAAGAAGCCCTTCTATATACTTTAGCGCCCCTAGCGATATCTCCGATGTTATTGATAATAAATAGTCCCTTTTTTCTTCCGGAATATGTGAAATAATCGAAGGATCGTTCATAAATGCCCTCTCTATAATCTCTTCGCTATTTTGAGCTTCCTT
>DAOQBQ010000073.1:0-2793 GCA_035355175.1 Candidatus Dojkabacteria bacterium | reverse complement strand
TAAGAGGAAACCTTTCTCGTGTTTATCCCAAACTCGCGAGGTGATTTTACCATACTAGAATACGGTATGCAAGCGTTTAGTATAGATATTTCTTTAACAGATTTGATTAAGATTTAGAAGATTCTAAATATATTTTATTTACATCAATAAAAAGATCTTTTTTCTGTTTATGAAGTTCTATAGCCTGAGACAAAACAATCTTCATTATCTTGGTTCCTAAAGAGAAATCCCCAGTACCTCTTACAGCATGAGAAACAAATATCCCAACTGGATTTAATACATTTAGCCAGTTCGAATGATCAACATGAGATGTGATATACCAAGCTCCATCAGAACCGTGATAAAGCCTACAGTGGAATCTTTTAATACCTGGAGATAGAGCAGAGATAAGCATCCTCCTTGTTTCTTTATTCTTCTTAAATATACTTGATACTAATTTGTCCCAAAATGGGATTACATACCCACCAATATTGTAAACCATTGTAATATCTGATCTAAATATCTCAGACATTGCCACATCTACATTAAAACCTATATCTGAGAAGAAATCTCTTAATTCAAAGACATTTATAACCTTATCCTTTTCTGTACAATATAATTTAATAATCTCCTCTACTTTATCAACAGAATACTCTATCTTAAATATTCTCTCTTTTAAATCTGAGCTGCTCGGATTTTTAACAAACTCTTTTGCATTTAGTACTTCATAGGCTATTTTCAAATCATGATAACTCTTTTTCTCGAAAGGTACTCTCCTATCTTTTAATCTCTCAATTGAGGACTTAACTGACATATTAATATTCCCTTATTTTATTCTTTCCCAATGTTTAAGATGTCCAAGATTTTTTAAATCATCTAAGATATCAAAAGTCATATGGGTAACTATTGCTAAAAAAATATACCCTAAAGTAATAGAATTTAAAAGGATACACACAATTAGTACACACGAAAATATAAAGTAGAAGAGTAAATTATGTAGTCTTAAATTATTAATCTTTTTATGATTTTTTGTCGCATATATCATTGCTTCTTCAAATTTCCAATCTTTTATTAACTTAATAATATCTTTTCTAAAATCTAAATTTCTCTTACTAAGTAAAACTGTAAATACAGAATCTAAATCTATTAAATATGAAAAGGCAAAGAAAAGGATAATATCTCCTACATAGGCTCTCTCAAATACAAAGAATCTAAATATTAGAAATATGCACAAAGCTATTAGAAAGTGCTGCGTATAATGTCTTAAGGCACCATCCTTAGCAAAGTATTTTTTAAATGTCTCCTTCATATACTCTTTCTCATATTATACATATCTATTAGCTCCTCAACCGTAGTAATATCTTCAATACTTTTATCTCTATCAAATTCAATTAATCTCGGGAATCTTAAAGAGAGGCCTCCTCCAATTAGCTCTCCTTTCTTAGATATATTTTTTGTTATTTCATCTGCATCAACAGTAATTACATACTTTGGGACTACCCAGATATCTGGAATAAGATTCTCAACTACTCTTATCTCTTTTGGTTGTTTTTTTGTAGAGATATTTTCTAATTTGATAAACATATCTTTGAGTATCTCATCACTCATTCCTGTCCCTATTTTACATACAGCATCATAAGTATCCTTTTTACCATTGTATATAGCTCCTAGTATTGCCCCAAGACCAAAATCTGCCCTTCTACCAGACCCTTTATTAAATCCAACGATAACCATATCAATGGTATCTACCAAATCTCTTTCCATACTCTTTTTCATTTTTATCCATTCATAATTTCTAATTCCCGGCTTATATCCTCCAGTAAGTTGTTTTACAATTACCCCTTCTAACCCATCCTCTATACACTTATCAAAGTACTCTTTTATCTCCTCTTGTTTTGAAAGTCTCTTTGTTTCAGCCAAAACGATACCTCCTTGGGTACCACTTATTACCCCTTCTAGTAGCTTACATCTGTCATCTGTATCAGAAGAAATTAAAGATTTTCTATCCAGATATAGGACGTCAAAAACAAAGGCTTTAACCGGAATATCTGAGCTCTTACTTGCGACTGAGTATTTTCTTCTTCTTTGCATTGTCTCTTGGTAGGACATAAACTTATTTTTTTTGTAATCCCACCCTACTATCTCAGAATCTAGTATAAAAGAGCCCTTTTTGATTTTCTTCGCACTATCAACAATTTCAGGGAACATTTCTGTAACATCCTCCAAATTCCTTGTAAAAAGTTTTACCTTTATTCTACAGTTTTGAGAGTCTTCAAAGAGATTTTGAGAACCATTTGTACTATCTTTTGTGTACTTTTTCCAAATGGGATTATTCTCACTACTTAGAAAAGTATCATTTTCCTCCCATTTATGAATTTGACACCTTAGACCATCAAATTTGGGTTGTAGTATAACGGTTTGTTTAAATCTTTTACTAAGTTCATCAAAACTTCCAACCCTTTGAACCAAACGAGATAGAATTGGAGTCCCAGGTACTGCAGATATACTAGAGAGTATCTCTTTAGCATCCTTTTTGTCTCTAGAAAACAACCTTTTCCCTATATATCCAATATCTGCACAGACACCATAAGAGTGTTCTAATTCCTCTTTTAGACTTTTGTCCCCTACTTTAGCAATTGAATATACATCAAGAAGTGATCTAATACTTAGACCTAGTCTTAACTCACCACATATGGTACGTATAAAGTATTTACTCTCTAATGCATTTAGATTATTTATACACTCTAATACTATTTTATCCTTTCTTAGCATAGATCCCGTTCCAGATGTATTAACTATTTCCCATAAGATATC
>DAOQBQ010000072.1:0-2807 GCA_035355175.1 Candidatus Dojkabacteria bacterium | reverse complement strand
CCTTCTAATTTATATACTCTAGTATATCATCTTAATTTACTCTTCTGTATAGTCATCAAAATATCCTTGTATGAGAATTACTGGAGTACCTTTATCACCACTTCCACTTGTTAAATCACATAAACTACCTAACAAATCTGTTAACTGTCTCGGGGTTGTACCAAGGGATTTCTCTACCTTGTAATCAGGACCCTTTTTCTGTTTGATAGCATCTTTAACATATTCATCTATACTGCCTTTCTTGTTCCAATTTTCTGATATATATTTTAATTTCACTTCATTAGGTCTACCCATTAATCCTTTTGTAAAACCAGGTGATACAACTGGATCAGCAAGCTCCCATATCTTTCCCACAGGGTCTTTAAATGCACCATCTCCATATACCATAACCTCAATTAATTTCCCTGTTTCTTTTTTAATCTTTTTTTGAATAGAGTTTACTAACTTATCACACTCTTTAGGGAAAAGTTTCAACTTCTCCTCTCCTACCTTATTCGATCCAAGTAGTCCATAATCCGGATTAAATCCATGTACCTTAGAAGGTTTTGAACATATATCAGACATACATAATACTGTTTTTGCACCTGCATTCTGTAATATCTTCTTTGTCCTAAATCTTGTATGAATATCAGCAACCAATACATCTTTTGTAAATTTAAGAATATACTTTGGATTATTTGAAAAATGAATATGTATATTCCCCTTACCTAAACTTTTATAATATTGAGCGTAATCTATTTTGGTAAATTCATGCAGTATTTCATCCTCTTTAAAAAGTTTTCTATACTTATCTTCCTCAAAGGAATCCGTAAACGGATTTAATCCTACCTCATACATTTTATCTATATTCATAAGGTGATTACCAACCTCATCGGATGGATAACTAAAAAGCACATGTACCTCTTTACACGCACTTGCAATACATTCAAGAATTAATGAGAACCTATTCCTACTTAGAATTGGAAATACTACACCTACAGTATCAGGGAATACTTTTTTAAACTCAGCTATTAACTGTTTTTTTGATATGTAATTACTCTGCGTAATTGCAACTACTGCCTCCGTTACGCCTACAACATCTCTATCTCTTAATTCAAATTTGTGCTCCTTAGATGCCCTCAGAATAGAATCAACAACTATCTTCTCTAAATTATCTCCCTCCTTAATAATTGGAGTTCTAATACCTCTAACACATGTTCCTATGTATCTCATATACAAATGTATAAAATTAGATAAAAAAGAAATACAACTATAGATAGTAAAACAATGTAAAAAAGTTGTCTACTATTTTCAATTAATAGTGCCAGTAAGCCACCAATTCTCTACATTAGTAAAAAAGAAAGGAGTACAGCTATAGATAAATAGTAAGAGAAGGGGGACAAGTATGATATATCTTAACCATTTCTGTTTAATACAAAAGAGTGATTTAGAAAGAAGTATGTACATTATTGATATTACAGGAAATATATATCTACCCTGTAAACCTAAGTAAAAGTGATTATGTTTTAAATACATATCATAATTTTGAAAAAGAAAAAGAGTAAGAAGATAGAAAACAAAGATTAGAATCAAATAAATATCTAATCTTTTCCATTTCTTAAAATTAATTAGGCCAAATATTAAGGCAATAACGAAGTAAAAGAGAAACATATAGGTAAATATATCTTTCATAAACAAGCTACTATCTCCCATGATTCCATATATCTTCATAGTAAAATTAGGAACCCATTTAAAAAAGTATGATACAGGGTCAATCCTATCTCCTGATTTAATTAATTTCACAATCCCTGGAAAGCCATTTATTTCTGTTTTAGGAAATGTTACATTATCTCTGTAATATACACCATTTTGTAGACACTGCTCGTGAGTAAGTATTCTCTCACAATTAGGTTCTAAGCCTCCATATTTAAAAAGGTTAGTTGCATAAAGTTCAATATTTAAAAAACCAAGTAGAAGAATAGGGATAAAGAGTAGGATACTCTTTCCTAATTTTATACTTTTGAATAACTCTCTCTTCCTTAAGATATTAACTACAGAGAGAACTATTAAAATGAATGCTAGTGGTAAAGTAGTAAATTTCGTTAAGCCCCCTAGACATATAATTACAATCATCCAAAGAAGATATTTAGTATCTAATTTACTTTTTACAAATTTAATAAAAAGATAAATAGCAAGAATACATAAAAGATTAGCAAGGTTATCATAATTAATAGATGAACTTAAAAACAGAAACATTAATGTATTTGTAAGAAAAAATACAGGTAGAATTCTCTCCAATCTCTTCTTTAATACCTCTTTTGATAAAAGATAAAGAACAAATACAGTAGCCAGAGAGTATATTACATTTACTAATCTAAGAAGAATAACCTCATTAATAACACCATTGTTTAGATTTAGGATTTTTCCATTTATCCAAAAGTATAGATATGTAATTCTAGTAATATCCCTATACTTAAAAGTATCTGGCGTGTTTTCTGGTATACCCAGAGTCGTTGAGTAAGCCTTAGATACATCTAAATGATAAAAAGAGTCAGGAGATATTCCCATTCTTACTTTAAAAGCTAAGAGTATTGCCACTATAGCAAATGTTGATAAAAGTAGTATTAATATTACCTTTTCTTTATCAATTCTCTTTTCCAAAGAATATACTCTTTAATGTTAATTTCTTAGACAAAATCATTAATATGATTAAACATATCAAAAGGAGTATGAACATAACACCTCTATCTAAAAATGCCAACCTCATTATCTCTGCCTCGCTTAAACCTAGGGATTGTGATGTAATTAAAAATATACCCTCTCGTATA
>DAOQBQ010000071.1:0-2832 GCA_035355175.1 Candidatus Dojkabacteria bacterium | reverse complement strand
ACAGGTATATCGAAATCATTAAAAACAGAGTCTACCTCTGCTAATACTCTCCTAATCTTACTTTTTGATTCTTGGTCTGTGATAAAGCCTAAGAAGTAACTCATACTACTCTTTGGATATTTTATCTACACCTATATACTTTCTTAATACCTCTGGTATTAATATACTACCATCACTCTGTTGATATGTTTCAACTAAGGCAACCATCAATCTACTTGTTGCTAAACCAGATGCATTTAGTGTACTTAAATACTCTGTTTTAGCTCCATTCAATGGTTTGTATCTCATATTTCCTCTTCTAGATTGATACTCTCTAACATTTGATATAGAGCTTACTTCGTAGTACTGTCCTACTGCTGGCAACCACACCTCTACATCGTATGTTTTAGCAGCTCCCGCAGAGCAATCCCCTGCAGCTAATTTACTTACTCTGTAATGTAGTCCTAATCCAGCTACTAATTTTTCAGCCTTAGATACTAACTCATCAAATGCTTTTTCTGAACCTTCCTTGGTTGTGAACTGATACATTTCTACCTTGTTAAATTGGTGTACCCTTATTAACCCTTTTTCATTAGCTCTATAGCTACCTGCCTCTCTTCTGTAGCATGGTGTATATGAGAAGAATTTCTTTGGTAAATCTTTTTCATCAAGTATTTCATCTCTGTAGAGATTGGTCAGTGATGTTTCAGATGTAGGTATTAAAAACTGATTCTCTTCTTTCAACCAATATACATCATCTTTAAATTTAGGTAGCTGTCCTGCTGTATATCCAGACATCTCTCCTACTATGTGTGGCGGTAATATCATCTCATATCCATCTTTAATATGTTCATCTATAAAGTAGTTGATTAATGCCCATTCTAATCTTGCACCCATACCTGTATACAGTGAAAAGTTGTTACCTGATAGTTTACTTGCTCTTTCAAAATCAAAAAGTTTTAACTGTGTACCTAGTTGCACATGATCTTTTATTTCGAAATTATAGTTAGGTTTCTCTCCTACTGTCTTTATAACTTGATTAGCCTCTTTCTCTCCAGCTACTACATCTTCATCTGGGATATTGGGAAGCACCTCTAATAAGCTTCTTAATTGAATATCAATATTACCTACCTTGTTCTCTAATTCCTTAACTTCATTAGATAGTGTTTTGAGATCAACTAATAGTTTGGTAAATTCATCAGATGACTTGTCTACTTTAGCCATTCTGTCGTTAAAGCTATTCTGTTGTGCTCTTTTGCTTTCATACTCTTTTAGTGTGTTTACTTTCTCTTCATACAGTTTCAGTATCTCATCTAAATGCATATCCTGTACATTCATTCTCTTGGATAGGCCCTTTTCTACTTCATCTTTATTCTCGACTATTCTTTTAATATCTATCATCTGATTACATTAATATATTAATCTCTCTCCCCTTATTATATTCTCTCCATATTCTGTTATCAATACAAAATCTGATATACTTTTTAGTAAGTATATGAAAAAAGAGTATGTAAAATTAAAAAAGTTAATAGAAAGAAGTAACAACATATTGATATTAACTCATAGAGGGCCTGATTTTGATGCATTCTCTAGTGCATTAATACTTAAAAACTTTATTAACACCTACTATCCTAAAAAGTTTGTTGAGTTTAAATCTAGACAGTACCCTACTCAAAAACTTCCTTTTATGGATCAGATACAAATTGTACAAAAGATAGATGCCGGTAACGAGGATTTAGTAATTATGACAGACGCTAGTGGATGGGATATATGTATTACAAAGGATGATACAATACAATTAACTAAGGCAAAGGTTGCGATCATAGATCATCACTCTACTAAGGGTATTAATGCAGAGGTTATTTTAAATAGTTCGATGAGTTCTGCTACAGAACAGGTATTAGATTTCTGTATTCAAGTTAAGGGTAAGAAGTATATCATTTCTAAAGAGATCTCTGAGTTAGGACAGGTAGGTATTGTATTTGATACAGGTAGGTTCATATTTGATAATACCAAACCAGAGACATATGAATTAATGGCTAAGTTAAGAAGGGTGTATGAGTTTGATTTAGAAGATTTTGAATACAAGAGTGAAAAGTTCCCATCAGAGAGCCTATTACCTTTAAAGATATACATACAAAACATCCATATTATAAATGATATGGCGTATTCATATATTAATTTAAGTGATGTAAAGACTTTTAATTTATCAAAGATAGGGGTAAACAGTGCACAGGAGTTTGTAAGAGATCATATTGTTAGATATATACAAGGAGTACACTGGGGGTTTGTAGTTAAACCGTCGTTTACTAATGAGAACGAGTGGAAAGTATCATTTAGAAGTAGTAAAGGATATCAAGAGGTAGCCGGGATTGCAGAGCAATTAAATGGTGGTGGTCATCAGTATTCTGCTGCTGCAAGGGTTACTGCAAATGAAGGAGAGTTAGCTGCTAAGTTAATATTGAATACTATAAATAGATTACAAAATCCTACTGTTACTTCTTCTGTTCCTTCTCCAGCTCCGCAACCTTCCACATAAATATCCTGCTTCTATCTTTAGCGTTGGGGTAATCTATTGCAAAGCTGTATGCTGTTTCTAATATTACTCTTGGTTTCTCTTTAGCCCATTTAATATACATAGTTGTTCTTTTAGTATCTCCTAATTTACCTGCTAATCTTAATCCGTAGTATTGATACTCTTTAGATATATATTTATGTTTATCATTAATTAATACTTTCTTTTTAGAATACTCTTCAGTATTAAATAGTTCACCTTGTGATTTACTTTCACTTTTCTGTTCTTTAAGTTTTAAAAAGAGATCTTTTAAAGATTCCATATCTGTATGATACCAG
>DAOQBQ010000070.1:0-2834 GCA_035355175.1 Candidatus Dojkabacteria bacterium | reverse complement strand
AAGGTATGTAAGATGAATGTAGATGAGAATATGGAGTTTCCTCAGAAGTATGGGATTATGAGTATTCCTTCTGTATTACTTTTTAAGGATGGTGAATTAGTTGAAACTATGATTGGTTTACAGCCAAAGGATGCTTACTTAGTAGCTATTGAGAAGCATTTATAAACTCCTGGGATATTTATCTTTTTCTAGCTTTAAGGTTATGAGATATAACCATGATTTTATCTTTCTTACCTTTGAATATTGATTCCCTATCTAACATAATATTGTAATTAGGATCTGTTGATACTAGTTTGTACTCTCCACCAGGGACAATAAATCTATACTTACCTTTATCATTGGTAATCCTTTTTGCGAAATTTGTTCCAAATTCTGTTTCCATTAATGAAAGTTCTAGACCCCCCAATCTGTCTTCATATATATCTCTTACAACACCAAATCTATACATACCTTGGCTTCTCATTACTAATGTAATTAAAAGAGTAAATATGTATACAATTAGTAAAACCAGATTAAATGTATTAGGCATCTTTATATATGAAATTATTGAGAATATTAAACCTATTAGTATTACGATATTAATTAATGATATGGATATATTTACAAGTCTATTTCTTACTACTGTTCTTATCTCTTGTAATACAGATTTATTTACAGGGTCAACTGGAACAGAGTAACTTATTGGATGATTAGAGAGATTAAAACCACCTCCTTTGTATATATTTCTATACGGTAAATCTTGGGTACCTGAAATTAATGAACTTGGGAATACAAATCCATTAATATTTATACCCAGTTTATATGTATCATTTGGTAAAGAGGATTCAAATATGCCATACTGATTTGTTACCTCTGTAGCAACTAATCTCCCATCATTTGAGAATATTCTTACTATTGCATTTTGTAATGGTTCTTTTGTTACAGAGTTATATACTAGTCCACAGTTTCTTTTCTTTTTACCTATTCTAAAGAGTGCAAGAATGTATGAGAATACTCTCATTAGGAGTGCACCTATGTAGGTATTACCTAAAGCAAGAGAAAGCGTTGTAAGAACAGGAAGAGATAGGAATGAGCCAATAGCTATATCTTTACTCTGTTTTTCAGTAATTTTAATACCTCTAAGAAAATCCATAATCTTTTCTCCAAATACATTCTTTTTCTCTTCTGGCTCTTGAGTAATTGGTGGAATATCTTTTTCAGGAACATCACTATCTGTATTCTCAACAGGGGGGATATCTTCTGTTACTTCATCATCCTCCTCAACTACTAACTCTTCTGTTTCTGTTGATATTAATCTTAATACTCTTTTACTTGATTCTAATATATCTTTACTTAGATACTCTATTGTATTTATACCCTCTGAAAGGTATATCATTACTGAGAAGTTACCACTACCATCTGCCGTAGTACTGTATATCTTTGAGTTAACAGTAAACTGCACGGTAGAGTTAGCTGTTGCTACACCTTGGATATTTACACTGTTATGGGGGTAGAAGTATTGTAGGTATGCACTATCCGGGATACTAGATAGATATCCTATCTTTGTTATCTTAATCGATGGTGCTATTAGTTCCTCTTCCTCCTCCTCTTCTTCTTCAGGTGTACCAGAATCATATGTATATACTAGATTTGTATTTGTTGATGAACTATCTTCATAATCAACATCATTACTACATGATATGTATATATTTTTTATTCCACTACTTCCTAAGTCTGGTGAGATACATGTATGAGATGTTGTTCCTGAGCCACTACATATTACATTGTCACTCATATCATCATAGCTTTCATCTGTTAATGATAGTCTACAAGAGCCAGTATCACTAGTATTAAATGATATTGATGGTGTAGGTGTAGTTATTGTAGAACCAGAGGAAGGAGTAAAATTACTCTTCTGAAAAGATACTCCCAACATCCATAACTCATTATCGTTTAATATTGAAGTCGCACTAAAAAAGATTGTTTCCTTAAAAGCTGTTAAGTAATAAGGATCACTATTTCCTGTACCTTCAAAGATATCCTCAACTAATACAGTACCCTCCTGTGATCCATCACTTTTCCATAACTCTGTTCCATTAACACCATCCGTTGCTGAAAAATACATCTCATCTCCTAATACAGTAAAATAGTCTGGGTAAGAACCTGCTGAAGGGTGTATCTCTTTAACAATATATGTCCCAACTTCTGTACCATCGCTTCTCCATAATTCATAATTAAGTGATTCATTATATGCTTGAAAATAGATGATATCCCCCATAGAGGTAATTCTATAAAGAGAACTCGAACCTATACCTGTACTTATATCCTTAACCATATATGTTCCTCCTTCTGTTCCATCACTTCTCCAAAGTTCTTTACCATTTATCCCATCGTTAGCTGAAAAATACAAAATGTTTCCATTTGCAGACAAGCGGGATACATAACTTGATGATGTACCAACATAAATATCTTTAACCATGTATGTTCCAGCTCCTGTCCCATCACTCCTCCAAAGCTCAACACCATGCTCTGAGTCATAAGCACAAAAGAACAGTTCTCCATTTAAATGAAAAATATAATCTGGCGACCCACCAGTACTCCCTGTATATATATCTTTTACCAATGTGGTACCGTCTTGTGTTCCATCAGTTCTTCAAAGCTCTATACCATGAGTATCATCCTCTGCTCGAAAATAGAGATAATCACCCATTAAAGTCAATCCGTATTCAGAATACAAAGAACCATCTACTCCTGGGTAGATATCTTTAACCATGACAGTTCCCGCTTCTGTTCCATCACTCCTCCATAATTCTGTACCATTTATCCCATTATCTGCTGCAAATATTAATATATCC
>DAOQBQ010000069.1:0-2842 GCA_035355175.1 Candidatus Dojkabacteria bacterium | reverse complement strand
GCTTTCTCATGAGATAGACTAGCTGTAAGAGTAAGTTTACCATCAGAGTATGTACCAGCCCCACCTATACCTGTCATTACATCCTTACTACTTCTATTCTCTATCCTTTTTCCTAAATCTATTAAAGCAATACTTTTACCTTTACTCTTCTTAAGTATTTCATAACAAGCGAATAGGCCTGCAGGTCCACCTCCCACAATAATATAGTCATATTTTTTCATTTAGCGTATATTCTAAATTACATTAGACTATAGGGGATATTTTCTTTTTATTCAAGATTAATAATTAATCTTGTTTTGATTTTAATTATGTTGTTAAATATACTAATAACTTTTTATATATTTTTATTATGTTAAAAAGAATATCTTATCCAATATTAATATTTTCATTTCTCATACTCCCTTTTATAGTGTTTGCCCAAGAAGAAACTTCTGAGATAGTAATTGCCCCCACAGAAACAGATCAAGAAACTGAATTAATTCCAACAGATAGCCCATTTTACTTCTTAACAGATATATTTGAAGATATTGAATTACTTTTTACATTTGATGAACAGAAGAGAATTGAAAAATCCCTTGAATTTGCAGAAAGAAAATTAAATCAGATGGAAAATCTCCCCGAGGAAGAACAGGAGAGAATGATGGAAAGATTAGAAAACAGATTTGAGAAATTACTTGGTAAAGCAGAAAAGACAATGGAAAAAAATAATTACTCAGAAGAAGAGAACGCTCAAACTACACAAGAGATTAGAGATAGGCACTTGGCTGTTTTAGAGACAGTATATGAAAGAGTTCCAGAGGGTCAAGCACAAGAGAGTATTCAGAAGGTAATAGAGAAGACAGAGGAGAGATATCAAGCTAAGGATGCTAAGATAAAGGGAAACAATAAAGGTGGCAATAACAATGGAGGAGATGACGAAGTAGAAGATGATTCCCAAGAGTAGATAAATTAAATATTTAAGAAATGAAAAATCAGAAACTGCTCCTTACACTGGGTATTAGTACATTGATACTTGGCTTTGTTCTTCTAATCACTGTAATAAGCTTAATATTTCAATTTACAGAAAAACCCTCTGTTGACTACGATGAAGAGTATATATCTTCAAGGTATATTGTATCTACGACCCCCGTTATTGATTCGGAACAACCAACAACAGTAACAGAAGAAACCCCAAATGAAGATAAACAGGGTATTTTAGAGGTGAACGAATCTAGAAAGGTCATCAAGATTGATAAACAGCTATCTGAAAGTGAGATTACCCAATTAGAAGAAAAATACGATGTACAGTTTACAGATGATGAAAGTAATGGGATATATGTACTAAATATTACTGATGAGAGTGATATTTCCTCTCTAGAAAGTGCTTTAGATGCCCAAGTCGAGACAGATATTCCAGTTAAAATGTTTGCAGATAGCATAGATTGGGGAGTAGCAAGAATAGGGGCAGATAAGGTATGGGGTGTTGGAAGTGGTACTGGTGTTAAAATAGCGATTGTTGATACAGGAATACAACTTAATCATCCAGATTTAATAAACAATATTGTTGCGGGTTACGATTTTGTTAATGGTGATACCGATGCCAATGATGATAACGGTCATGGAACACATGTAGCCGGATTAGCAAGTGCATCATTTAACGAGGCTGGTGTTGTTGGAGTTAGTCATACATCAAAACTTATGCCAATTAAAGTACTAAACTCACAAGGATATGGATATCTTTCAGATGTAGCAAAAGGTGTTTACTTTGCTGCAGACAATGGAGCAAGAGTCATTAACCTTAGTTTAGGTTCTACTAGTGATTCATTGGTACTTAAAGATGCAGTGAACTACGCTACTAGTAAAGGTTCCTTAGTTATTGCAGCTGCAGGAAATGATGGGGGAGCTCCATGTTCATACCCTGCAGCATACAGTAATGCTGTATGTGTTGTTGCAACAGATAGTAAAAATCTTTTAGCAAGTTTTAGTAATATTGGTGGAGAACTAGCAGCACCAGGTGTATATAACTACTCTACATATCTTGGAAGTACATATCGATATCTTAGTGGTACAAGTATGGCAACCCCTCATGTAAGTGGGGCAGCTGCACTTCTTTTCTCAATATGCCCAACCTGCAGTGCATCTGAAATTAGGACTTTAATGAGAGAGACTGCTATAGATTTAGGAGAGGTAGGACAAGATATTCTTTTTGGTTACGGTTTGGTTGATTTAACATCTGCTGTAAGTAAATTACAAGCACAACCTATTCAGGAAACACCTGAGATTACAGAACCGGAAACACCAGCACAGGAACCACAAGAGACAACTACACAGAATCCTAATAAAAACAAAAATACTATAGTTCAAACAATTAAAATTTTAGAACCTGTTCCATCAAGAGGTAAGAAGTATATACCTAACGCTGTTGAAGATATTAATGTCAAATACTCTCTTTCACCCATTTCCCAAGATAGTAATATTGATAAGGTAACAGTATATTTAGATAATCAAGAAATAAACTCGTCTACCCAACAAGCAGACACATTTGTTCTCTCTCAAGACCTATTTAACCACTCTCAACACTGGATAAAGGTTGTTGCTAGATTTAAAGATGGGAAGGAGAGTAGTGAACAGATAATTGTTGATATGACATATCTTAGATCTTTAGAAAAGAATACTTCAACAAGACAGAAGTCTGTACTAGGTATATCTACCTCTATATTTGATTGGCTATTTAAATAAAGAGCCATATACAAGTGGTTATACTTTTTCATATGGTATAATTCTTGTATGAAAATATATACAATAGATAACAAAAATGAAGAGGAGTTTTTAAGAGAAGCTTCAGAAGATGTTACCTTAGATG
>DAOQBQ010000068.1:0-3144 GCA_035355175.1 Candidatus Dojkabacteria bacterium | reverse complement strand
AGGAAGAGGAACAAGACTAAGACCTCTTACACATACTAAAAACAAACATATGCTACCCATTGGTAATAGACCAATGATAGAGAGAATAATCCTTGATGCAATAGATTTGGGTATTAAAGATATCATCATAAACATAAACAAAGGAGATAAAGAGATGCCTGAGCTACTAGGTAATGGTAAAAGGTTTGGTAGAGGTATTAAGATACAGTATATTGAACAACCAGAACCCAATGGGATGATGTATCCAATTAAACTGGCTGAGAAGCTAATAGGGGATGATGAATTTCTTTTCTCTGCAGGAGACAATATTCTAACAGGTGGTCTTAAACAACACTATGAAGATTTTAAAAAGAAAAAATCTGATGCTCATGTATTAGTAGTTAAAAGACCAGACTACCAAAACTTTGGTGTAGCTGTAATGAAGGATGGGAAGATAATAAAGACCGTTGAAAAACCCCAAGAGTTCGTAAGTGATTTAGTACTCTCTGCAATATACTTCTTTACACCAGTAGTATTTAAGGCATTTAAGTACGCTAAACCAATAGATCCTAAAGGAACAGGAAAACCAGAATACTACCCTCCAGTAATTAATAACTGGTTAATTGAAAATGGATATACAATGACTGCATCAGAAGTAACAGGATGGTGGAAAGATACAGGAGCACCAGAAGACTTAATACTTGCAAATAGATTAATACTTGAACGAGAGGTATTAAAAATAGATGATGGAGATATTAAGGATAGTGATATACAGGGTAATGTAGAAATAAAGAAAGGTGTTAAGATAACAGGTTCCTCTTTAAGAGGACCTATCTCTATTGGAGAGAATGTAGTAATTGAGGATTCATATATTGGACCATTCACATCTATAGGGGCAGAAAGTATTGTAAAAAATGTAGAGATAGAAAACAGTATATTAATGGGTAACTGTAATGTACATGATTTAGACAGAAGGTTAGATAGCTGTTTAATAGGGTGGAATGCAGAGGTAACAAGTAAGAACTCCCATCCTAAAGCAGACTCCCTCTTTGTAGGAGATGATTCTAAAATATATCTTTCAAAGTAATTAAAAATACTGAAATAAAAAGATTAAATATGTTGAGTTGGTATTAACCAATGAAATATACTAGATGAGTGCAAAATAAATTTCCAAAAGTTTATGCTTTTATTGATAGTCAAAACCTGAATTTGGGTGTTTCAAAAAGCATTAAAAAGAATGGTAAATTAATATACAAAGGTTGGGAATTAGATTTTAATAAATTCAGAAAATACCTTTTATATAAATTTTGTGTTGAAAGAGCAATACTTTTTATTGGATATATACCCAAATATAAAAATTTGTATAACAATTTGAAAAAAGATGGATTTGAAATAGTATATAAACCGGTGGTTCTAAATAGTGATAAAAAATACAAAGGGAATATAGATGCAGAGCTAGTTCTGCACTGTTGTAGAATCGAATACGATAGGTATGATAGAGCTATTATAGTATCTGGTGATGGGGATTTCTTTTGTATTCATAAGTTTCTTTTAGAAGAAAAGAAGCTTGGAAAAATTATTATACCAAACAGCAAATCTGAATCCTCCCTACTTCGAGAGTTTAAGAGATATAAGGTATATCTTGAATACGAAAAGGAAAAACTAGAATTTAAAAAAGTGGGAGGCGTCCACACATTATCACGCAGATAATGGCTCGTATTCTCCCTGATGATCCAACCACATTTTAAAACATTTTCTTAAATATTTCAAACTGAATTAATAAATAAAATACATCTGGTATAATACTCATAGTAATTTATTAAATACTCTCTATGGAATTTAATAGAATAGAAGATATACCTGATTTAGTAGTAATTACTCCTAAAGTATTTGGTGATGAAAGAGGATTTTTTAAAGAGACATTTAATGAGGAAGAATTTATTCAAAACGGTATAAATATTAATTGGGTACAAGATAACCATTCTAGATCAACTAAAGGAGTATTAAGAGGATTACATTGGCAAAAAGGAGAATATACCCAAGATAAATTAGTTAGAGTAGCAAGAGGAAAGGTATTAGATGTTGCAGTAGATATTAGGAAGGATTCTCCTACTTTTGGTAAATACG
Organism: Candidatus Dojkabacteria bacterium; assembly: GCA_035355175.1. Classification (GTDB taxonomy): domain Bacteria; phylum Patescibacteriota; class Dojkabacteria; order SC72; family SC72; genus UBA2259. Next base: position 1,038 of record DAOQBQ010000068.1, on the reverse strand, counting down.
CTACAGTAGAGCTATCTGATGAAAACCATAATATGTTTTTACTACCAAAAGGATTTGCACATGGGTTTGTAGCATTAAGTGAAGTAGTAGATTTTGAGTATAAAGTAAGTGCTCCATACTCTAAAGAAAGTGAAAGAGCTATTCTTTGGAGTGACCCTGATATCGGTATACAGTGGGGAATAGAGAATCCACTAGTTTCTGAGAAAGATGGCAATGCTCCTTTGCTTAAAGATGTAGATCCATCAGACCTACCTTAATTCTAATCATATATTTAAATGATTGATAAAAAAGTACTAGTATTTGGTTCTAATGGAATGTTAGGTAACTACCTATGTAATATGTTAGAGAAAAAAGGATATACAGTTTTAAGAAATGATATATCAAGTGCAGGAATAGATATTACTAAAGAGTTAGAAGTAAGAAACAGTGTATATGAATCTGATGCTCAATATGTAGTTAACTGTGCAGCGTATACTAATGTAAACATGGCAGAAGAGCAGCCAGAGATTGCATTCAAAGTTAATGCAGATGCTCCTAAATATATGGCTAAAATATGTAAACAGTTAAATATCCCATTCATACATATATCTACAGACTATATATTCGGAGATAACAAAGAAGATGGATATCCAGAAGAGTATGATAGGTTTAATCCGTTAAACGCATACGGAAAATCTAAATTAGAAGGTGAGAGAAATATGCTTGAAGAGGGAAAAGATACATACATTATTCGAACCTCTTGGCTATTTGGTCCTAATGCTACTAACTTCATTAGTAAAATATCGGAGGCAGCTAGAAAGAATCCAGAATTAAAAGTAGTAACTGATGAGATAGGGTGTCCTACACATGTTAAAGATTTAAGTGAAGGAATACTCTTAGCAGTAGAGAACAAAATACAACCAGGTATATATCATGTATGTAGTAGAGATGCTCTATCTAGATATGAATTTGCTAAAGAGATATTAGCTCAACAAGGATTAGATACTCCTATACAAGAATCTAAATTAGAAGACTTCCCTCGTAAAGCACAGGTACCAA
>DAOQBQ010000067.1:0-3156 GCA_035355175.1 Candidatus Dojkabacteria bacterium | reverse complement strand
TCTCTCGGATGATTCAGCTACACTTTCTTTCTGGCTTGAAAGTGGATGTGATACAAGCAATAGTACAACTACACAGATATGGGTAAGAATACCTAGTTTACCCTCTGGTACATCATATATTAATATGTATTATGGAAATCCCTCTGCATCAAATACAGAAGCAAGTTGGACTGGTAATTTTATACAGATGACTGCTTCTTCCTGTTCAACCCCCTGGATAGGGACGGGTGCTTTCAGTCAACGAATACCGTATCCAACAACAAGTTATGGCACTACAGGAGGTGGTACACATACCCATACAGGTGCAGCTTGTACAACACAAGGACAAAGTACAAGTGTGGGTATGCTTACAGGTACTGCAGGACACCTTGCGAACAGTAATCACAAGCATTCTAGTTTATCCTGTTCTGTTCAGGGACCCTCAGATCCGCTTCCTCCATTTTACGCACTTGAATTCTGTATTAATCCAGATTTATATATTCTTTCTGGAATGATTACATATTTTACTAATACACCATCTGGATGGACAAGATTTTCTTCACTCGATGGACTATTTCCTGCTGGAGCCGGTGGAGGAATATCTGCCGGTGGAACAGGTGGCTCTGCTACTCACTATCACGCTTGTAATGGTGTTGATGAAGGTGTCGCAAATTCCTATACCTTAGCAGCTGATATTAATAACTCAGCTGTTGATAGATATCATGGTCATACTCCTGCTAATGTAAATACAGGCACTGCTGTTAATACACCACTATACAGATCAATAATATTCGCTTCAAAAGATTCCGCAGGTCCTGCTGTAGCTGGATTAATTAGTATGACAACTGCTACTCCTCCTTTGGGTTGGACAAGATACTCTGCTCAGGATGGGAGATATCCTTATGGAAGTGCTACCGTAGGTACCTTAGGAGGTAACGCTGCTTCTCATACTCACACTGTTACAATTACTTCTGGATGGAAACCAAATGATCAGGAAGGACATAGTGATAACGATTTCAATGGTTGTACTGCACATCGTCATGGCTCTTGCAATGATACAACCGCATCAGCAAATTTCTCCCCATCATATATTTATGTATATATGTTTGAAAGGAATACTTCTTTATCAACTACTGTTCAATCTGAAGAAATATATAATAATCTTCCAGATGCTCCATCATCTTTACAAACTGAAGGCCTAACTAATCCACAAAAGATTATAGACCTTACTCCAGAATTTAGTGCTGTATACACAGATACTGATACTGGTGATACTGCTAATTATTACGAGATAAATGTTAATTCAAACTCTTCATTTACTGGTACTGTCATGTGGTCTAGTGGTAAAACTAGTATTACACCAATTAACAATGGCTCGAGATCGTCTGATATATCATATGCAGGAACATCCCTATCAGCTGATGGGACTGTATTTTATTGGAGAATAAGATTTTGGGATAGTAAAGATGAGGTAGGTGCATGGTCTTCAACTGCTAATTTCGCAACTTCAGCATCACCCTCCTCCCCAACGGATCTTTTAGTTGATGGACAAACAAACCCTGATACAATAAATTCTTTAACACCAACTTTCTCTGCTATTCATTATGATGCCAATGGTGATAGTGCCAGTTATTACGAAATAGAAGTCAATTCTAATAGTAGTTTTACTGGAACAAGTATGTGGGATACTAATAAATCATCAACTACTGTAACAAACAATAGTAGATCCCCTGATTATACTTATGCTGGAACAACCTTAACTGGCTATTCCGGAACTACTTATTATTGGAGAATTAGATTTTGGGATACTGATGATAACCAGGGTGCTTGGTCTGAAACAGGTACATTTGTTGATTTAAATACTCATTTGTTTTTGAAGGGTTTACAATTAAAAGGACTAAGAATTAATTAATCCTTTTGAAATCTCTCTTCATATGATAAAATTCTATGTCATCGGGGAATAGTTCAGATGGCTAGAACGCTGCGTTTGGGACGCAGAGGTCGCAGGTTCAAGTCCTGTTTCCCCGATTCTTATTCAATATTAATAAATACTCCACTTTGTTTCGATATTTTTCTATCTTCACCATACTGAACATTATCCTTAACAACATTATCAACAAATCTATCAATTGTATTTTCCCAACTTGAAACACCTAGTACAGCTATTTCCTTATCTTTAAAGTCTTTTATTAATTCTAAGCTGTTACTGTAGTTACTCGCACTAACAAGGTTTAAACCCTTATCAAACTTAAATTTCATTTCTCTATTATACTTTCTTCCTACCAATTCTAATGTTGTATCTTTTTTAGCTATTACAATATACCCCTTATACTGTTTTAATTTAAAGTTATTTCCTTTTGTTGCTCTCTTTGAACCACTCCTTACAATATTTTTCCAATCATTGTTATCATAATCTCCTATTAAAGATATATCTGGATTCTCATTGATAATTCTTGATACCGTGTACTTGGAATTAAAATCAACACCGATAAAATTGATACCTTTTTCTAAATCATATGTTTGAGAAACTTTCTCTCCTATTATCTTTTTATAAATATTTGATTCTTGTACATTACTACTGTTTATAACTAAAACAGCTATTAACCCTAAAATGGATAAAAATATAAGTAAATATAATATACTAGGCAGTATATCTTTTACTCTCTTCATTATTTTTTACCTAATAAAATATATATACTTGGAATATCTAATATCTTAATATCTTTACTCAATCTCCACTCTCTAATACTCATTGTATTAATGTATTCATTCTCACCAGTAATATCTACAGCTACAGTTAAGTCTGTATTACCACTACATACATCTAAAATATCATTAAATAAAGATTTGTTCCTGTACGGTGCCTCTATAAATATCTGGGATTCATTACTCTTTGCGGACTCTCTTTCAATCCCCTTTATCTTTCTTCTCCTACTCTCTGGCTCTTTAGGAAGATATCCTAAAAATCTAAACCTCTGGCCATTTAAACCAGATGACATTAAAGCTAATAAAATTGATGATGGACCAACTAATGGAACAACTTTAATACCTAATCTATGACACTCTCTTACAACCATACTCCCAGGGTCACCAACTCCAGGAGAGCCCGCATCTGTCATAAGGCCGACAGTATTCCCATGTATAAGGGGTTCCAAAAGATACGGTATATCTGTTTTC
>DAOQBQ010000066.1:0-3170 GCA_035355175.1 Candidatus Dojkabacteria bacterium | reverse complement strand
TGAGAAAATGGTTGAATTAGAAGATGAAGAACTAATATTAGAAAACCAGAAAGCAGAGTTACAAAAGAAAAGAAATGATCTTGAAACAGAGAAACTAAGATTAGAAGAAGAGAAAAAGAATCTTGATGCCCAGAAAATAGAGAAGGCCTCACTTCTTGCGGAATCAGAGAGAAGAGAAGCTTCATACAAAAAAGAGTTAGCTGAAACTACAGCAATGATATCCTCAATAGATGAAAAAATCTCAGATATTGTTATCGCCCTATTCAACTCTGGAGGACTTGGTAACGGTTCGCCTGTTAATGCGGGTAATGTTATCGGTTTCCAAGGTCATACAGGTTGTTCTTTTGGTTCTCATTTACACTTTGAGATTCGTGATAGAAATAATGTTAAACAGGATCCTTCCAAATTTTTAAATGGAGGAGCCTATTGGTCTTCTGTTACCTCAAAGATATATCAAGCACCTTTAAGTGGTGCAAGAATAACCCAAACATACAAAACAACACATAGAGCTTGGGATATGGTAAGTATGACAAGTGGTATCCAAGATGGCTCTACATATACTGTCCCAACAGGAATATGTTCAGCTGTAGACAGCTACATTGCAAGTCAGGGGAGAAATTGGGCATATCTAACTGGAGAGGGAGCCCCTATAAAAGCAGTGGCTTCTGGGACAGTTTACTACGGTCTCTATCAAACTAACCTTCCTGCATACCCATCTAAATATGCATTAGTTGTTCATAGTGATGGAAATAAATCTTTCTATCTTCACTTAAAATAACTCCTTTGCAAACCTCAAAATTTCTGCTAAACTCTCTATAGTTACTATAAGATTATTTTAATTATTATTTTTAGCCAGATGGCAAAAGAAAAGAAACAGAAAAAGTCCTCCAAAGCCCCAAAGAAAGTTATTAAAATAAATAAACCTAAGATAAAAATATCTACACCTAAAATCAAAATATCTAAACCTAACATTAAATTCTCTAAGTTAGATTTCAAGAACCTATTCTCCAACAAAGTATTTAAAGTATTTCTTTATGTACTAGCAGGTATTGTTGTATTTATCTTAGTAGATCTATTTGTACAGTACCTTAACAATGGATACAGTGTTGCAGTAGTAAATGGATCTAGAATATCAAAAACTAGATATCATAAAGAGCTAGAGTCTATGTATGGAGCTACAATTGCATCTCAGTTAATTGATGAGAGATTAATTACTCTAGAAGCAAAGAAAGCTGGTATAGAAGCAACAGAAGAGGAGATAAACTCTCAATTAGATGATATTATTCAAAGTGTAGGTGGTCAAGAAGCTTACGAAGCAGCTCTTAGCGCTAACAATCTTACAGAACAACAGTTAAAAGATGATATCAAATTAGATATATTAGCAAGAGAGATTCTTGAACCAACCATTGAGTATACTGATGATGATGTAAAAGCATTCTTTGAGCAGTATAGCTCTGCAATGTTCCCTAATGAAACCGCTGCTTTAGAAGAAGGAGAAAAATTAGACTACGAATTATACAAAGACCAAGTAAAAACATACTACATTAGACAGCAGGTAGAGAATGAAAAATATACATGGTTAGAATCTTTAAAGAGTGAGTACAGTATCCAAGATAACTCTGTATCTCAGCCAAAGTATGGAGTATTAACTGCAACTATTAATATATTTAAAAATATATTAGAAGATGCAAATAGTAATGAGGCAGAAACTACAGAGGAAACAACAGAGTAAACCTGTATAAAAATGGATTTAAAAAGGGGAGTATATACTCCCCTTTTCTTTTATATATCAGTATCTGCTGGTTCTACTAAACCGTAACTACCATCTTTCCTTCTGTATATCATGGATATTTTACCACTTTCTTTACTCCTAAAAAGTATCTGGTCATATCCTAGTAACTCCATTCTCTCAATAGCTTCGCCCTCTTCTAAAGGACTCATATCCTCTACCTTCTTTCTAATTTTAATAGTTGGTACATAGTTGGTATATGACTCTTTCTCATCATCAATATCTTTTAGCATCGCGTCTGCCTCTAATACCTTCCACGGAGTTACACCCTCCCAGTACGCTTTCCTATCTAGATATCTTTTTAATCTTCTTGCTAATGTATCTGATGCTTCATCTATATTCGCATACATATTTTCTCCATTAACCTCTACTCTAACACTACTTTTTGGCAATGTAATTGTAATATCTACTCTAAAATCATTTTTAATACCCTTTCTGTTTGTATACTCTTTTAGTACTACATCACCACTAATAGCATCAATTAGTAAATGCTCATATTTCCCTATCTTTTCAATTACATACTTCTTTAATGCCTCTGTAGGATCCATTCCTACAAATGTAATCTGGATATCCTTTATGGTCATATGGGAGGTATATATTAATTTATATATACTCTATTTTACCTTATTCTTTTTCTAAAAAGAAATCTTTACATATTATTAAAAAAAATATAGAATTAAACCCATAAAATAATATTATTAGGTTATGAGAGAAAGAGAACAGAAAGAAAGAAAATTAATAACCTCAAAGGAAGATATATTAGAAAGATATCCTGGACTATTTACCGAACAGTATCTTGATGAACAATCTTACTATTTAGAAAATGGCAACCCACAAAAATTAGGTCTATTTAGGTTTATACTTTTTCCTACCGGTATTGTAGCAGTATCATCTTTTAGAAATGACTATATTTGGGATATTGAACAGGATAAATACAAGGATATGCTATTTCTTACCATTCACGAGATTGCTAAAGATAAAATAGAATCAAATACAACAAATATTAAGGACTTAGTACAAGAGTTACATTTTAATACAGAAGAGTATTTCTTAAGAATATTACCATATTCAGATAGACACTCTTCAGATGTAACAACAAGTATATTAGATAAAAGGTATGATGATATACAAAATCAATTACCTTTAACACAAATATAAACAAATTTCTTGCTAGAACTTTATTAGGGATATATAATAATCCATTCCGCGATAGCTCAATCGGTAGAGCGAACGGCTGTTAACCGTTTGGTTCCAGGTTCGAGTCCTGGTCGCGGAGTTTATTCCACTAACTTATAACCCAATTCTATTTCCCTTTTTATATTTATCTAATTAATTGATATACTAATAATATAATTTTTATTTAATTAATTATGGAAGAAGA
>DAOQBQ010000065.1:0-3189 GCA_035355175.1 Candidatus Dojkabacteria bacterium | reverse complement strand
ATCTCTAAAATTCCTCTCTGGGAAGTATGACATGTCTGATACCATAATGTCTATTCACTCAGGTCAAGGAGGAACTGAGGCAAACGATTGGGCAGAAATGCTTTTTAGAATGTATACCATGTATATACAGAAGAAAGGCTGGGAATATGCTGTTACAAACATATTAAAAGGAAATGAGGTTGGAATATCAACCATCACATTTGAAATAAAAGGCAAATACTCTTACGGATTACTAAAAAAAGAACACGGAACTCATAGATTAATACGACTCTCACCCTTTAATGCACAAAATCTTAGACAAACCTCTTTTGCAGGAGTAGAAGTTATCCCTCTTTTTAATAACTTGGACAAAGATATAGATATACCAGAACAAGATATAGAATTTAAAGCAACAAAATCTGGAGGTCCAGGAGGGCAGAATGTGAACAAGACATCTACTGCTGTACAGATTACACATATACCAACAGGAATAGTAGTACACTCATCTGAACAGAGAAGCCAATTACAAAACAGAGAGAAAGCGATGCAAATACTTAAAGCTAAACTATGGAAAATATTAGAAGAGAACAGATTAAAGGAGATATCTGATATCAAAGGAGAGTACAAGATAGCTGGATGGGGAAATCAGATTAGAAATTACATCCTACATCCATACAAATTAGTTAAAGATCTAAGAACTGGTATAGAAAGTAGTAATCCTGAAAGTGTATTAGATGGAAATATTGACCAGTTTCTTGAAGCACAGCTAAGAATACAGTAATATATACAGTAACTTAAACTTGGTAAACTGCCAATGATCATATTTGATACTGTAACAAAAAAATACAAAGATAGTATCACTGCACTAGAGGATGTCTCATTTAGAATAGATCCAGGAGAGTTCTGTTTTGTGGTAGGCCCCTCTGGAGCTGGTAAATCAACCATTATGAAGCTACTGATAAGAGAGGAAGTACCTACATCGGGTAGTATATTTTTCAATGAAATTGAAGTCCCAAAACTTAATAGAAGATTACTTCCTGCATATAGGCAAAAGTTAGGTGTAGTATTTCAAGATATTAAACTACTTAGTACAAAAACATTAGAAGAAAATATCGCTTTTGCATTGGAGATACTTGATAAAAGTAATAAAGAGATAAAAGATACAACCGATTACCTACTAGATCTAGTTGGACTAAGAGATAGAAGAGAGTTATTCCCACAAGAGCTATCTGGTGGTGAGCAACAAAGAGGTGCTATAGCAAGGGCACTAGCTAACAAACCAGACCTATTCATTGCTGATGAACCAACAGGAAATCTTGACTCTCAAAATGCTAAACAGATACTTGAAATACTTAAAACAATAAATAACAGTGGTACTACAGTGATGGTAATATCCCATGATATGAATTTAATTAATAACTCTAAAGATAGAACAATTAACATTAAAGATGGAAAACTAAACTCAGATACCAACGCTAAAGAAATTATTAAACCTACTAAAAAGGAAGAACGAATTAATACAACTGAAAAGAAAGATATTACTCTATCTAAAGATTTAGACTCATTGAGTAAATCCTTAAAAGAAAAGCTTAGAAAGTTCGCTATTAAAACACCTGAAATACTATTAAATATTACAAATACTGAATTAAAAGACATGAAATTAAGTGATAAAGAGAATAAAGAACTTGCAGAGTTTGTTAAAAAATATTTAAATAAAAATAAAGATGAATAATATAAGAGTACTTTCAGTAACAAAGAAAAATATTAAGAGAAATAAATGGTTAACAGTATCAACAATACTGGTTGCTTCTATTGTATTTACTCTCTCTTCCATATTCATATCTGCCTCTATACTTACAAAAAGAGTTGTTGAGTACTACGAGCAAAGAGCCCAAGTCATTGTATTCTTCAAAAAAGGAACTACAGAAGAAGATATCTTTAAATTTAAAGAGTTGGTAAATGATACTAAGTTAGTTGAAGAGATAACCTATGTATCTCAAGAACAGGCACTTGAGATATATAAAGAGGACTTTAAAGACAATCCCGATTTAATATCAACTGTTACTGCAGACTCTCTTCCTGCTAGTTTAGAGATTAGAGCTAAGGATATTGATTCTCTACTTCTCACAATTCAAAATATAAATACTGTTAAAGAAACAGATCCTAATGTAGATGAGGTAATGTATTTTAAAGATGTGGTTGATAATATGAAAACACTATCTAGAATAATAAATATCGGTTCTATAATACTCATAACTGCAATGGCTCTCATAACCATATCTTTAATAAGAGTAACTATTGGTTTTAATATTAAAATACATCAAGAAGAGATAGAGATAATGCATTTAGTTGGAAGTTCAGATAAATTCATTAGAACACCTTTCCTCTTAGAAGGGACCTTCTATGGATTTATTGGAGGCCTACTATCTGCAATATCCATACTTGTACCTTGGTATATTTTAATTGCATATACGAAGGGAACAGATTTCTCTTACTGGATAAATCAATTACTTGTTGATATTAACTTACCTTTCTTAGCACAGATTAGCATTACATTCATATTAATATTTACTCTAATTCATATACTTGTTGGATCAATATTTGGATTTGCAAGTAGTTACTCTGCTGTTAAGAAATATTTAAAAGATTAATAAATGAAGAAAATATATATTGTATTAATAATACTCTTAATATCATCTTTCTTTTTATCCCTCTTACCAGGTAAGATTTGGGCGGCTGAGTCATGTCCAGAGAGTATGCCAATACAAGAAAGATATACATGTCTTCAAAATGAATTAAATAAATTAGAGAGTAGCCAAGGCTCTTTACAAAAGAAACTTAAAAATGAAGATTACCAGCAACTCTCTTTAAATGAAAAGATAAAGTATCTCACAACACAGATTATACAAAATGAGAAAGTAATTGAAACATTACAGATAGAGGTATTAGCTCAAGATATTGAAATAAGTATATTATCGAAAGATATTACTAAGATGGAAGATGATGTAAATATTCTTAATCAAGAGATTAAGACTTTAGAGAGAACTGTAAATGAGAGAGTGAGAGAATCATATAAATACTCGTATGTAGGAGCACTAGAATTCCTTTTTGATGTTAAAGATTTAGATTCAATATTAAGAAAAACTAAATATTTAATAGAAACAAGATTAAGAGATAAAAACTCTTTAGAAGAGTACTCTGAGAAAATGG
>DAOQBQ010000064.1:0-3270 GCA_035355175.1 Candidatus Dojkabacteria bacterium | reverse complement strand
GAGAGTGTAAGATGATAAAAGAGCTATTAATAAAAATATTAGGTAAGAGATATGCAAGACAATGGTATATGTTTTTAAAGGGCTTAACTAATGGATTTTCAACAAGAATTTACTCTCAGGAGGGAGAAGATTTAATTTTGAAAGAGTTTCTTTCTAATGTTCAAAAGGGTTTTTATGTAGATATTGGGGCTCATCATCCTATTAGATTTTCAAATACATATATGTTTTATAAAATGGGATGGAGTGGAATAAATATTGATGCTATGCCAAATAGTATGAAAGCTTTTAAGAGAAAAAGACCAAGAGATATTAATTTAGAGATGGGGGTATCAGATAAGAAAGGGGTTTTAACTTACTATATGTTTGATGAACCTGCATTGAATAGTTTTTCTAAGGAGTTAAGTGAGGAAAGAGATAGGGAATCTGATTTTAAGATAGTTGATAAAAAGAGAGTAAAGACTTATCCATTATCATATATATTAGAAAAATATCTTCCTAAGAATAAGGGTATAGATTTTATGAGTATAGATGTAGAGGGATTAGATTTAATGGTATTAAAGTCTAATGATTGGGATAGATATATACCAAGATATATTCTTATTGAGTGTATAGGGGAAGATATTGAAGATATACAGAGGGAAGATATATATACTTTTTTAAAAGAGAAAGGGTATACAATAGTAGGAAAGACATATAGAACATTGGTGTTTGGAAAAGGAAGATAAAGTTTAAATATATTGAATAAGACTTAATATTAAGATATAGTATCTTACAGAAAATAATTTCTAAAATCTCTTTTTGTTATGGTTAAGCAAAGTATTTTTAAGGATAAAATTTTATTGATTACTGGGGGAACAGGATCTTTTGGTAATAGGGTGTTAAAAAGATTCCTTGATTCAGATATTGGTCAAATAAGAGTGTTTTCTCGAGATGAGAAGAAGCAAGATGATATGAGAAGGAAATATGCAAATGATAAAATTAAATTCTATATTGGAGATGTGAGAGATATTAATACAGTAGATAACGCAATGGATGGTGTTGACTATGTATTCCAAGCCGCAGCATTAAAACAGGTTCCATCTTGTGAGTTTTTTCCAATTGAAGCTGTAAAAACAAATATATTAGGTACAGATAATGTAGTTAATTCTGCAATTAATCATGATGTAAAAAAAGTAATATGTTTAAGCACAGATAAGGCGGCATATCCGATAAATGCAATGGGAATGAGTAAAGCATTAATGGAAAAAGCAGCAATTGCAAGAGCTAGAACAGAGATAACAAAAACTACAATATGTGTCACAAGATATGGAAACGTAATGGGTTCTAGGGGATCTGTAATTCCGCTCTTTTATAAATTAATTGAAGAAGGTAGTCCTCTTACAATTACGAATCCAAATATGACGAGGTTTATGATGACCTTAGATGATGCTGTCGAATTAGTCCTCTTCGCATTTGAGAATGGTCATACTGGAGATTTATTTGTACAAAAAGCTCCAGCAGCAACTATAGAAACTTTAGCAGAAGCTGTTTGTAAACATAAAGGTGTTGCTCTTAATACCAAAATTATTGGCACAAGACATGGTGAGAAACAGGCTGAGACTCTTGTTACAAGAGAAGAAATGCTTAGAGCAGAAGATTTGGGTGGGTATTTTAGGATTAGTATGGATGATAGAGATTTAAATTATGGAAAATATTTTGAAGAGGGTCATAAAAACGGCGAAAAAATAACAGAATATACATCTGATAATACAGAGAGATTGAATGTTGATGAAATGATAAAGCTATTAATTAAAATGGGGGAAATAGAAGAATGAAGATTTTAATAATTGGTAGTGAAGGTATGCTTGGACATGTGGTTAAGACATACTTTCAAGAGAAAGGATATGAGGTAGTTTGTACGCATAGAAAGGATAAAGAATCTGATTTATATTTTGATATTTCTGATAGTGTATCTGGAATAGATAAGATCGTTGAGAGTGTAAAACCAGATGTATTAATAAATTGTATTGGGATATTAAATAAGGTCGCAGAAGAGAATAAATCATTAGCAATCCTTATAAATAGCTATCTTCCACATTACTTAGACGAACTTTCTGCTAAAGCCAATTTCAAATTTATTCATGTTAGTACAGATTGTGTATTTGATGGTTTAGTAGGTGGATATGATGAGAATAGTGTACCTAATGAAAAGAATATGTATGGTAGATCTAAAGCACTTGGTGAGGTAATAAATGATAGAAGTGTAACCCTTAGAACATCAATAGTTGGTCCAGATATTAATGAAAAGGGTGTAGGCCTTTTCCAATGGTTTATGACTCAACAGGGAGAGGTTGGTGGATATGATAACGTGATATGGACTGGTATTACCACAATCTGGTATGCAAAGTGTATGGAGATGGCGATTGAGAACAATCTTGTTGGTTTACATCACTGTGTAAATAATGAGACAATAAGTAAATACGATTTAATAGTTTTGTTTAAAAAGTATTTTGATAAAGATATCGTTATTAACCATAACCCAGATGTAGTTAGTAAAAAAACATTGGTAAGAACAGAGAAGAGTTTTGATTTCGGAATACCAAGCTATGATCAGATGGTTAAGGAAATGAGAGAGTGGGTTATTGAACATAAGGAAATGTACCCTGATTTAATAAAGGGTATGAAATTAAATTAGATACAATCTTTCTATGAAAGTAATGACGATTGTAGGAACAAGACCGGAGGTAATAAAATTATCTACTGTTATTCCAGAGTTAGATAAATATACTGAGCATCTTCTTGTTCATACTGGTCAGAATTATGATTATGAGCTTAATGAGATATTTTTTGAGGGAATGAATATTAGAAAACCTGATGTATTTATGAATGCAGCAGGGAAGACACCAGCAGAAACAATAGGGAATGTAATAAGGATATCAGATGAGTTATTTAAAGAGTATAAGCCTGATGCACTATTGATATATGGTGATACAAATTCATGTCTTGCAGTTATATCTGCAAAAAGGAATAAGATTCCTGTATTTCATATGGAGGCAGGGAATAGATGTTTTGATCAGAGAGTTCCAGAGGAGATAAATAGAAAAATTGTGGATCATCTTAGTGATATTAATATGACTATTACAGAACATGCAAGGAGGTACTTAATTAGAGAGGGTATTGCTCCAGAGACTGTAATTAAGGTTGGTAGTAGTATGAAGGAAGTTTTAGGGAGGAATAAAGAGAGAATAGAGAATAGTAAAGTTTTAGAGGAGCTTGGTATTAAGCCTAAGG
>DAOQBQ010000063.1:0-3283 GCA_035355175.1 Candidatus Dojkabacteria bacterium | reverse complement strand
CCTACAATATCAACAGAAATAGAGCTTCTAAGTGGAGATAAAGGAAAAGGAGATGTCCCAAGTGGAGCATCAACTGGGGAGCAAGAGGTTTTGGAATTAAGAGATGGAGATCAAAACAGATATCATGGTAAGGGCGTATTAAAAGCAGTAGACATTATAAACACAGTTATTAAAGATAGTATCATAAATAAAGAGTTTGAAAGCCAGAAACAGTTTGACGATTTCTTAATACAGTTAGATGGAACTAAAAATAAATCTAAATTAGGAGGAAACTCAATACTCTCATGTTCTATGGCTTTTTGCAGAGCAGTCTCTCAAAGAGTAGGATTAGAACTGTATGAATATATGGGAATGATATATTGGGATAAAGAGTACAATGAGAGTAAATTTAAACTACCAAGACCACAGATATTACTTCTTGAAGGTGGTAAACACGGTAATTGGTCAACAGATATTCAAGAGTACATGATCATACCTAAAGAGAATGCACTCCCTAATCTTAAAGAAACACTTAGAGCCGGTAGTGAGATATTTCATACTATTCATGACATATTAAACAGTAAAGGATACTCAGTAGGAGTAGGATATGAGGGTGCCTTTGCACCAAAAGAGATTAAATCTAACAAAGAAGCACTAGATATATTAGTTGAAGGGATTACCAAAGCTGGATATGAGGGCAAGTTTGAACTTGCTTTAGATGTTGCATCTTCTGAATTTTTTAATAAAGAGAGTAGAAAGTATGAACTAAAGAGAGAAAACAAAATAGTTGATAGTAATGAATGGTTTAATATACAGAAAGATTGGTATTCACAATATCCAATATTTTCTGTAGAAGACCCAATGGACCAAAATAGCTGGGAAGATTGGAGGAACTTTGTTGCACAACTTGGTAGTAAATATCAAATAGTGGGAGATGATTTACTAGTTACTAATACAAAACTAATACAGAAAGGTATTGATAGTAAAGCAGTAAACGCTGTCCTAATAAAATTAAATCAGATAGGGACAGTATCTGAAACTCTAGATGCAATAAGAATGACTACCCAAAACGGTATGCAAGCTATTGTATCTCATAGAAGTGGTGAAACCAATGACTCCTTTATCGCTGATTTAGTTGTTGGAACAGATGCTCAACAATCTAAATTTGGGGGTCCAGATAGAGGGGAGAGATTAGCGAAATACAACCGGCTACTTGAGATAGAAAATATGTTAGAAAAATAGCTTCAGTATTACATAAAGTTAGTTGACATATATAAATATCATCTATACAATTAATACCATATATTTAACATGCCCAGGGTACTGAATGAAGATTTACATTAAGAAAATTTCATTGAATAGAATAAATATATTACTAAAGACAGTTTTCTTTTTTTCACTACTCTTTCTCTTTCTTTCATTAGAAGTATTTAATGCACTTGCAGATCCTGTTACAACAGCAGTTACAGTTGGAAACAACGCCCCAGTCATTACAGACGGGCCAAGAGAAAATCCAACAAGCTCTGCTACAACACCAACAGATATTGGCTCTGATACCACATTTGAGGTAACTGCAACTGATTCAAATAGTGATGATTACTACTTAATAGTTTGTTCGACAGATGCTGTAACACCTGTTAATGGTGGAGCACCTACTTGTGATGTAACAACTTGGTGTGTTAGTAGCGCAACAACAAGTGGTTCACAAGCCACATGTAGTAGAACAGCACTCGCAGGAGACAGTGTATCTAACATATGGTATGGCTTTGTTTGTGATGGACACTCATCATTTGCTGACTGTTCTCCAACAGGAAATCAGGGAAGTGGTGATTCGGGTTCACCATTTGTTGTAAATCATCAAGCATCTTTTACAGGTGCAAGTAATGATGCTCCTAAAGATCCGGGACAAACTGTAACTTGGTCTACAACTGCTTCTGATAGCACAGATTCTGATAACGTTAAACTACTTGTTTGTAAAACAACAGGAGTATCAGCAGGTGCTTGTGATGGAGGTGCAGGAGATACATGGTGCTCTAGCTCTTTGGTCGCATCTAATCCCTCGTGCCAATACTCAATTCCATCTGTAATACCAGACGGTTCATACAACGCATATACATATATAGTTGATGAACATAACTTACATGCTACAGGTGCATATCAAGGAACAAATATCTCATTTGTGATTAATAATGTGGCCCCAATTGTATCTGCTGTTACAATAAATGGAGGAATAGCTATTGATTTAACAGAAAGCACAACTAAAGCAGTAACACTTACAGCCACAGTATCAGATAATAACAGCTGCTTTGGAGGAGAGATCCCGACCGTATACGGATATGCCTACAGATCTAGTGTAGCATATACTGGATGTGATCAAGCAGGAGAAGCAAACAACAATTACTGCTACCCAGAAATAACATGCAGTGTTGTTGGAGGAACATGTACAGATAACACAGATGCATCTGCAAACTACACATGTACGGCAAATATTTACTACTACGCTGATCCAACAGATACAGGAACACAACATGATACTGATACATGGCTTGATACAATTAAAGCAATAGATGATGATACTAGCTCTCACTCACTTGAAGTTTCAACAGGAGTAAATATAAACTCATTAACAGCTTTTTCAATAACTAGTGGTATCAATTTCGGGAATCTTGGAATTGGAGGTAGTAATGACCCATTAGATAAAACTACCACTACTACACCAACAGGAAATGTAGGACTTGATCAAGAACTCTCTGGTGCTGCAAATATGTGTGTAGACTATCCTACATGTTCTGGGGGAACTCCAATAGGGGTTACATACCAGAAGTATTCACTTACATCACTTACAGCATACTCGTCAGGAGTCTCTCTTTCAACAACACCAACAGAAACAGAACTTAATGTCCCTAAGCCTATAACACAAACCCCTACAACAAAAGACACTTGGTGGGGTATACTTATTCCAGCAGGAACAAATCCAGGACAATATAATGGGGCAAATACAGCAACAGCTGTAAAAGGAGAAATAGTAGACTGGTAAATAAAAATAATCATATAAAAAGTATTTGACAATATATCTAAATCAAATATACAATGAATGTGAAAGTAATTAATTTAAAAGAAAAGCTGATGGGTACCCGTACCTCATGGCATATCAAAAAACTGTTTCTTAAAATACTCTTTTCTGTATTTTCTTTTGCACTATTCTTTCTTTTTATAAAATCTTTTACTGTTGAAGCTGATACTGTTACCACTGCTGTAACAGTGGGAAACTCTGCACCTGTATTTACAGCTGGACCTGCAGAGA
>DAOQBQ010000062.1:0-3421 GCA_035355175.1 Candidatus Dojkabacteria bacterium | reverse complement strand
TATTTTAATCTTAATACTCTCTGCAGTTTGTTCTCCAATTAATACACCTTTCTTTTTTTTCATATAGTTGATTATTCCTCATTAATAGCGTCTCCCGCTATTCTTAAAGAGTCATACTCTACTATCCCATCTAACGATATAACTGCTACCTCAGCAGTACCACCACCAAGATTAACTATCATATTTCCAGAGGATGTCTCTATAGGTAAGCCAGAACCTAGGGCCGCTAAAAGTGGTTCTGGTAACATAGTAATATTCTTTGCACCAGCTCCTGTAGCTGCCTTAACTACAGCTCTTTGTTCTACAGTAGTAATACCAGCTGGTACACTAATAACTATATCTGGCTTAAAGAATCTAGACTTACCCAGTGCTTTATTAAAAAAGTATTTAAGCAATGCCTCAGTAATTCTTGAATCCGCTATAACTCCATCCCTTAAGGGCCTTTTTGCAATAATATTATCAGGGGTTTTACCAATCATTTTCTTTGCATCCGAACCTACAGCAATGACCTTAGATGTATTAACATCTATAGCAACAACTGTTGGTTCAACAAAAACAATACCCTCACCCTCAACAAATATTACTGAGTTTGCAGTACCTAAATCTATTCCTATTTTTTTACCTAACATAGCAAGATTATACCAATAAAAGTTAAAACACGATATGATATACTAAATAGCTATGAAGAAATCGGATTACAATAAAAAACTTTTCTCTTTGATATCAATATTAGCTTCAATCTTTGTATATACAGGTGCAATAGCTATTTATTTCTATGCTAACGGTTGGAGACTAGGAGATACTAATCAGTTATTTATTAAAACAGGTGTATTAACAGTAGAATCAGATCCTTTTCTTGCCAATCTATACATTAATGACAAAGAGAAAGGAAGAACCCCAAAGAGTGTAAGCTTACCTGTTGGTACTCACGATGTGTCACTTTACAAAAGTGGTTACATTGAATGGAGAAAAAGCATAGAGATAAAGGAACAGAAATCTACACCCATATACCCATGGCTCATTAAGGAAGACATAAAACAGGAGCAACAGTTCTTACTACAAGGTAAGAAATATATTAATAGCTGGATGAGCGAACATGATACACACTCCTACTTTCTTGTTGACGAATATATACCCGATTCCTTAATCTATAGGTACACCCTATACAGATTTGATATAAATACCGCCTTCTGGGATATGGGGTCAAACCCAAGGATAGTATTAACCTTCGATACCATGACAGAACCAGTAGTAGAGCTTAAATTAGCTCCAAATGGACTACTTGGAGTATTAACATTAGTTAGCCCCGAATCAACAAAATCTTATCTATTGGATTCTTCAAGAAGCTCAACTTTAGATACTCTTTCTGAATTAAATATATCTGTATTCTCTTCTTACTCAATGACTTGGTCCAAGAACAATCAGTATCTAATGTTTGAATCCAAAGATGATTTAATATCTTTTGATATCACTAAACAAACAAGATACTTGTTAATTAAAAATTTGCCAGATACAGAGTATATATGGAGTACAGATGAACAGGGTTACTTCTATAGATTGCAACAGAATATGGAGTATGCATTAAATACTGTATACTCATACACCCTTACACAACAACAAATGGATGGCTCTTCACCCAAAGATATTATAACCGATCTATTCTTCCAAAAAGATACAAACTATATCTTCCCATACAGAGAAGATACAGGTAACGGAAAGTATACGCCTTTCACAAACTCTCCAGAGAGTACAAAGAGTGTTGGAAAGATAATCTCTTTCACAGTTAATCAAACTGCAAAAGGTATATATATTAAAACGGAAACATCATCTTACTGGTACAATACCTCTGAGAAGAAATATTATCTCATATCTCCCTACTCCTCTGATTTGATACAGTTTGCACAGGATAACTATAAATTACTTTTTAAAAATGAGAGGGGATACAGTGTATTTACATTCTATAAGGAGGAAGGTGATCATACAGTTCTCATTGGTTCGAAGGAAATAAAGGGGCTTGAAAGTGGTATATCTGATATTAATTGGGTATCAAACTCATTAAATGTTTGGTATATAAAGGGAAATAACATGTTTGTTTCTGATATCGATGGTGATAATGAAGTTAAAATACTAGATGAAACAGACAAAAATATGTATCAAACTATCACTCAATCAAAAGAAAATATCGTTACTTTACATATTGCGGAATCACAAGAGAATGGTACTAACGATATTACGATCTATACATACAATATATACTAATTACTTTTTCTTTATTTGTACCTTATCAGTAACATAGAAATTCTTTTTAAATCCCCTACCCAACATCATCTCTGTATGTGCTTGTAAATATGGAATAAATCCAAAGGTTAACATCTGTACCGCTATTAAAACTATCTCTCCTAAATCTAAGATGTTTCTCCATAAAGGCCACTCTTTTGGTATAGGTATTAACTTCCTTCTGTAATATATGAGAAATAGATTACAAACAATCAGTAAACTAAGAAGAAAACTCATAGCATTGGGCAAATTATATGCCGCCGAGCTATAGATATAGTTTTTACTAAATACACCTAATAAATCTAAGCCGATAGTCATTAGGTACACTACTGTAAAGAATAGAATATAGTTTTTAACCATAGCCCAAATCATATGTAATTTCCAATTGATTGGAATATCTTTAGAGTATATTAAAGCCGCTAATGTTGTTGGGAATATAATTATACCCCAACCCCATCTATGTTGCTGTTTGTAAAAAGCTTTGTAAGATTTAAACATTGTTTCATTCTCTACTGCATCACTATCACTTGGAAGATATACCTCTTCTCCCCTAAACTGTCCCTTGTACCTTACTACTGCATTCCAAAAGAAGGTAGTATCATCTATTCCTAACTGAGGATCCCAGTAATGAACATCTTTTACAGTCTTAAGATTAACTACATATGATGAGAAAGATGCTTTAGAACTAAATACACTGCTTGAGAATGGTATAGTTTCATACTTCTCTGTTGTCCAGTTATGAAGTGTTACAAGTGTAAGCATTGTAGATTGGACCCTAATTAGTACTGGTACCCTCCATATATTGTTGTTTAGTGTATATACTGCACTTGTATAGTACTTCTGATCTGGTAAATCTACCGTAAGATATTTGTAAGTAATAGCTGATAGATATTTAGGGTGTGGTCTAAGATCACAATCACAGGTAACTAACATATAGTCGTGGATATCCTTACCCTCTTTTTCTAACCTTTTAACAAAGTTCCTCATTGCCCAATTGATATTCGCACCCTTAACACCAGCTGCTTCTCCCTCTATCCCTGATGGATGTACAGAGTACTCCATAGCTCCAAATTTATCACCGTACTTCTTTTTTAATTCATTAAACTGTGGAATCTGTATATCCTTAGCTGTTCTTTCTTCCATA
>DAOQBQ010000061.1:0-3556 GCA_035355175.1 Candidatus Dojkabacteria bacterium | reverse complement strand
AAAAGAGAACGA
The DNA here is from genome assembly GCA_035355175.1 of Candidatus Dojkabacteria bacterium. Classification (GTDB taxonomy): domain Bacteria; phylum Patescibacteriota; class Dojkabacteria; order SC72; family SC72; genus UBA2259. Next base: position 3,544 of record DAOQBQ010000061.1, on the reverse strand, counting down.
TGGGAAGTTATTTATCTGTAAGTCTTTAAATAGTGAAGAGTATGGGAATTACTACCATACCAGTATATTAAGTTTTATAGAGGGTATTAAGTATACACTGGATGAGAATGCAGATAGCCAAATTATTGAGGCAATGGATAGGATGGTTCTATCTTTAGAAGTAATCCCTAAACCTTAGCAAAAATAATCATATAGTTATGCCCATACTTTACCGCACACTTAGGACAGTATGCATAATGAATATAGTAGTCCTTTGCTATCTTATCTTTTTCTTTTAAATACTCATTCATCTCTTTAATAAATCTAGGAATATCATTGTATCCACCATCAAATACTCTTGATATAAATGTACCACTAATATTTATATTCTCTTCCTTAGGAACATCCTTCTCTACAGATATGTATATCTCTCCTTTAAAAGGTGTAGGATCTCTAAATAGTATTAAAGTATCCTCTTTATTTATAGATGCAGCCTTACTATCTTCTATAGACTTCCACATCCTTGTAATCTTTTTATCAATCATTGAAGGAAAGGGCATATGGAATATCTCTGGCATGGAGTCTTTAATAAACTTTTTATTATTCCATTCCAGTGTCTTTTTATCCCATTTGTCTACATTAAACTTAGGACAACACTCATTACTTTCCATATTTATATCCTCCCTAATAATTTATTATACTGACCCCTAGTTAAAAATATTCTATGAATATTTTTATCATTAGTATCACCAGTAAGAGTAGCTGTATTAGATACTCCCCATTTAACTATCTTCAGATTAGTAATATCTATATCAATATAGTAATACTCTCTATCTATGTTTTTCATATTTAAGTATATAATATATTCTAATCTAAAGGGTAGTGTACAGGTCTATAAGGAACCAATGAAGTATGGCGGGACAGATGGGTCTGGAACCTCGTATTATTTTTTGACACAAGATATATATAGTGCTAAATTAATTAATAACTTTGTTATTAATACAATGGAAAATATTATCTCCAAATTTCCTAAACTGACTAAAAAACATATTATTATCATCTGTATTATCTTAGGAGTATTAATCATAGGGTCAGTAATAACAATCCATTTACTCAAAGGGAAAGGATTGACATCTCAAGAAAATTCTAGAAAATATGACTATGTATCCCCAGAAGGATATGCTAATGATTCTGGAAAAAACCTCTCCCTTACCCAAGACTTTGGAGACGAATCCCCCAAATACAAAATATATGGTGAAGAAGGATCTGTTAAATTTGGAACAGTAGATTCAACATCCTTCCCTCTAAGACAAGAAGAAAGAATAACAAGTATACATGTAGATTGTGGTGAAAGCATAGTAGAGCCTACAGAAGATAATGGAGTCATGAAGATTAATATTGATGATATAAATGAAGAAACACTTGAATACACTACTACACCTCTAGGGGAAGAACCAGTAGAGGTAGGAAACCATTGTATAGTGCAATTCAATACTGCATATAATAATCTCGCAGCTAAGGAATCAGGAGAACTATATTACAACCTAAACTCATACATAGAACTACCTGATGGATCTCTCATAACAGTAACATCTGTCCCTGATATTTTTGTACTCAATGACCCAGAAATACAGATTAATATTTTTGAAAATGAAACAAGAATAGTCCTAACATCAGGAGCTGCATATTTTAGAATAGTACAACAGCCAGAGGGTAAAGTATTTTCTGTACAGGTTTGGGACCGAATATTTAAAACCAGTGGTCCTGCAGAATTCTTTGCAAACGCAGATAGCGGATTGAAAGTTTTTGATACAGGAAATACTGCAGAAGATCAGGTATTGCATCCGGAATACTATACATCCTTTGATGGAGGACAGAAATTCCTAGATGAATTATCAACAGATGATGATGGTGGAGTCTTGGAGACAGGCGGTTTTAGATTTATCTCTGGAGATGGAGATATATGGGTAAGAGGTACCAATGAGAAGGTGGAGAGTGAGATTAACAAAACGTATGTAGTAGCATACTGTAGTGTATATTCTGATGGAGTATCAAAACTACTTTCTTCTGCGGGGTATATAGAGGGGGAGAATACCACAAGATATATGCCGGGAGTATATTCTACATTCATATTTACACAGATACAGCTAAATAGTGCAGAAATAGGATTAGGAAATATAACAGGAAGTGATGGGGAAAGTACAAGTAGCAAGGTAAGTGCATATCTTAAACACTACAAAGCGACGTGGAAGAAATATACAGAAAACCAGATAGCTGAGATAGTGGCACAAGATGAGAAAGAGAAGGCAGAGGAAGCTGCAAGGGCTGCTGCTTCAAGATCTGCATCTTACACTGTGAGTTGTCCTTCTGGTTACTACTATATCGGTGGCAATTCATGTTGTCCTAATGGATATGCGTATAACCCTGGTATAGATAAATGTACACAGTCAAGGACATATTCAAAAACAACAAATCCCCCTTCATATACTCCATCTAATGGTAACACGGGGAGTTCATCTTCAAGTGGTAGCTCGTCGTCAAGTGGTTCTTCTGGATCTGCTGGCAATACTTGTGTGAAGCCTGATCCTCAGCAAGTTTGTTTTGATATGGATATTTCTAGTGGTCAATGTCCTAATGGCGTTCCAAGATCTGGTTTCTATATTAGTAATGGACAGTGTTGTCAAGATATAGAACTAGAGTGTCTGATTTTCGATTAAGAATAATCAAAAAGGAATTAAGACTACTTCGTATTAATATTTCTTCTATCTAGGGCTTTCTTTTTGGATGGAAAAATCTTATGAAAAGGAGAAATATCAAGGAAGGCAATGAACAAGAGCAGTAACTAAAGGAATATGGCGGAGGATATGGAATGATTTCCGAATAACTGAATATGAAATCACAGGTCAATTGTCTTGTTTATTAGATTTTTTATTTTCTCTACATTTGAGATTTCTGTGTAAGGAATCCTAATTAGGGGTAAGTTTGAACTTTCTAGCATTCTCTCAACTTCTTTGTCTCTATCTCTACGATCATTCCTTGAATGCGAAGCATCATCTAATTCAATAACTAATAATGGGGATAAATATTTTTTATCACAAATGACATAATCTACAGATTTTCTGTCTATATGACTTAATGCTCCCTTCCAACTTTGTCCTACAATTTCATGATTTAACAGGGATGAAAGATGTGTTTGTGGAAAAATATAGTATTTATTATCCAAGACAGATTCAAGAATTTTATAGAAATCATGCTCTGGTTTTGTAAGTAAATAAGTTTTCTTACTGTATGAATAGGTATCTGTTCTTTTAATTATTTTTTTGCCTCTAATTAAGAAAGACAAGATAGTAAGGATGATAAATATTGGAAGAAGAATAAGCATATACATAACGAAACTGTTCATAGTTCCAGTATATTGAGTTTATTCTAAAGAGGCAATAGGAAGAAATAGAAAACGGGACATACATGTCTGGAACGTGTGTATTTGATAATAGAATATCCAAAAGAAAAACTATGTCTCAATTATTTGACGAAATAGCCCTTTAATACATTATTGTACTCTCCT
>DAOQBQ010000060.1:0-3637 GCA_035355175.1 Candidatus Dojkabacteria bacterium | reverse complement strand
CAAACTACTCTGTTCCAGTTCCAGTAAGTCCTAGAAGACAAGAGACTTTAGCTGTTCGATGGTTAGTTGATATCTCTAGATCTAAGACAGGTAAATCTTTTGATAAATTATTAGAAATAGAATTAGTCAGTGCATTTAATAGAGAGGGTGATGCCATCAAGAAGAAGGGTGATGTAGAGAGAATGGCAGAAGCAAACAAAGCATTTGCACATTTTAGGTGGTAATCATATCAAACATTTGATTATTAAAAGGAAGGGTAACCTTCCTTTTTTATTTAGTACTCTCTATTCTCTCCCAGCCAGATTTAGGCATATCTTTTTTAAGTATTACTCTTTGCCAGAATATCTTTAACCATGTAATTACTCTAATAGGGAATAGAAGGAGAGACCATAGGAACTGTTTTAAATTCTTTGGATATTTTAATACAAATAGAGTATATTTCATTTCAATACCTAAACTTCTACTCTGTTTATCTCTTTTAAATACACCTAAGCTTTGTAGCTGTATATATCCACCAAGAGATCTTACTTTCTGCTTGTAGTAATCATTTAAGGTTCTTGGATATTTAACATAACATATGGCATTTGGTGTATATGCAATCTCTTTACCAAGATTACGAATAAAGTAGGAGATATATGCATCATCTGATAGCACATTTGAAGGTATTTTAAAATCATAATTTCTTGTTGCCATAATATATCCACTCATAGGAAAAAACTCTTTACCACTAATATGGTAATCATCTTTTTTAGTGCTCATGACAGTCATTCTCCTATGATGTGCTGCATCTGCTAGTAGGTGTCCCCAGTATCCCATTAACGAGTTTTTACTATCCATAGAAACTGTTCTTCCGGTTGTACCTCCTATGTTTTCATTACTAAAGGGTTTTAATAGGTATTTGATAGCATTTTTCTCTAAATATGTATCCCCATCTGTAAATATTAGGATACTACCCTTAGATTTCTTAAGAGCTAAACCAAGTGCATACGGTTTACCCTTTTTAGGATCTTTAATCTGAATATATTGATTAGAGGAGAGTTTGAGCTCTTTTGATGTAGTAAGACCAGCATCTAAGGTCTCTTTATCTGGGGATGCCTGTATTATCTCAAAAGGATCAGTTATACCTGAGTACTCTTTATCAGCTATACACTTAATACATTTACCAATAGTTTTAGGTTCGTTTCTTGAAGCAATAATTACGGATATCATTACCGATTATATACACTAAAGTTGAAAATGAATAGATGTTTACTCCTTTGCCTGCTCTACAGTTTCGGCTGGGACTTCTTCTCCCTCTACAGGCTCTCCCTCTTCTCCTTCTGCTACTTCACCTTCTGCAGGTGCTACAGGTTCTTCAATAATTTGAACTTCCGTTATTGTAACAATAGTGGCTTTAGCTTGATCATCATTTATTAATGACATGCCTTCTGGAAGTTTAATATCATCTACATTAATAGTTTGTCCAACAGTATCTAACTTAGAGATATCTATTTCAATGTATGGTTTTAAATCAGATAGTTTACATCTTACATCTATACTGTCTAATACATTAACTAATACACCTAAGTTATTCTTAACAGCAGGAGATACACCTACAATATTGAATGGGACTGTAAATACCATAGGGGCACTCTCATCTATTTGGAATAGTGACACATGATTAATTTGTTCGGTTACTGGATTAATATCAAACTCTTTTACTAAAGTTTTAAATGTATCTTTATCTAACTGTGTATCTAGGATAGTAGTAGAGGTTGTATTTCTATATAACCAATCTGCATCTGAATTACTCATAGAGGTATTAGTACATTCTCCTTTTGAGTTATATACAACAGATGGTGTTAACCCCTGTTTCCTAAGGTGTCTAACTTTTTTACCAAGTACATCTCTTTTTTGTAAATTAAGTTTTTCCATAACAGGTGAGAGTATAACAGAGATGGTATGAATAATCAACAATTAGTCATCATAATCATCATCGTCGTCATCGTGGTCATCATCATCATGATCATCGTCGTCGTCGTGATCATCTTCGTCTTTTTTACTTGTATAGGCATCTTCTTCAATGGGTGTCTCTACTTGTTGAATAGGAAGCTCGTTATCTTTCTCTGTTTTTTTAAAGAAATCAATAAGTTTCTTTATACCGGTTCTTGTTACTTGTTTAACTGGAGTTACCGTCGTATTGAGTTGCTCGATTTGTTCAATATCGTCTTGATTAATCTCCTTAATAGAATCTTCTTCTAATTCTCCCATAGATGAGTATATATTAAGTTATATATCTAATTGTATATCATTTAAAAATATTTATACAGATTATTGACACATTTTAAATTTACCAATATACTCTTAGCAGGTAAACTATTAGAGTGCTAATATGCAAAGCATAACAGAAAGACAAAGAGAGATATTAATGGCGATAATTAGAGAGTTTATGGAAAGTGCAGACGAAGTTGGGTCTTTATCATTACTTGAAAAATACAATCTAGGAGTTAGCTCTGCAACAATTAGAAATGAAATGGCAAGATTAATGGAATTGGGATTACTTGAGAAAAGTCATATCTCCTCTGGTAGATTCCCAACAGATCAGGCACTTAGAATGTATGTTAGTAATTTGCTTGGAAGTAGCTCTTTAAATCCTATGATTACTGTTGAGATAAGGCAAGGAATATTTAGAGATAGATTCTCTAAAGAAACAGTAATTGACTCTATACTAAAGATTGTCTCTGATGAGACGGAATCAGTTGCTTTTGTTGTAATTAACGATATATCAAGATATTGGGGAGTATCAAATCTATTCAAATATGAGGAACTTCATAGCTGGGATAAGTTACAAAGGATTATGAATATATTAGAAGATACAAACTTTTTGAAAAATATGATGAGAAAGTATAGTGGTTCAGGAGTATCCCTAGTTATTGGAGAAGAGTCTGGTGTAAAAGGTCTTGGAGAGTGTGCAATGGTATTTACTCAACTACCATTTTGGGATACAAACAATGCACATATTGGAGTGATAGGCTCAAAAAGAATGGATTATGCTAAGAGCGTTCCTGCATTAAGAGAGGTACAAAGCTCTATGCGGAATGTAATGAAGGGCTGGAGTTAATATAAATACCTAGTTTTATGAAAAATATTAAAAACACAAACAGTGTTACGCAGAAAGATACTGTAAAAAAAATAGATGAGTTAGAAAAGAAAATTGAAGAGTTGGCCTTAAGTATTGATAAGGTTGAGGATGAAAAATTAGAAATCATTAATCAATTAAAAAGAGCCTTATCCGATTATCATAACTTAGAAGCTAATACTCAAAAGAGGTTATCTCTGTTATACATGCAATCAAGAAAATCAATAGCAGAGAAATTAATACCCGTAGTTGATGATTTAACTATGGCTATTAAAAGTAAAGAAGAAATACAGTTCGATGAAAAGAGTAACTCATGGGCGAATGGTGTAATTGGGATTTTAAACAACTTAGAGAAGAGTATGGAAGAGATAGGTTTGAAAAAATATATACCTGAAAAAGGGACAAACTTTGACCCATCTGTTCACGAAGCGTTAAGTGTAATAGATGGAGATATACCCAATGTTGTATACGATGTAATACAACCAGGGTACATATTAGATGATACTGTTATACGACCAT
>DAOQBQ010000059.1:0-3666 GCA_035355175.1 Candidatus Dojkabacteria bacterium | reverse complement strand
CGATTTAGTAAAGTTAACTAGAGGTAAAGAGTTTAAAAAGATGTATTACAAACACTCGGGTTATCCTGGTGGATTAAAGGAGATAGTGTTTGCAGACCAATTAAAGAAAGATTCTAGAAAGATAATAGAATTGGCTGTTAAAAATATGTTACCTAAGAATAAACTTAGAGATGATAGATTTAATAGGCTTTTTATTTATAAAGGTGGAGAGCATAAAAATGAGGCTCAGAAACCTGTTGAGTATAAATTATAATTGTTATCAATTTTAAATGAATAAGTATTTTGAAGGAGTAGGGAGAAGAAAAACATCAACTGCAAGAGTAAGGGTTTACTCTGGAGAGAAGGCATCTACAATTAATGGTAAGGCAGTAGATACATACTTTGTAAGTAATAAAGATTCTGATAGATTAATTAGTGAGGGTTTAGTAATTACTGATTTAAAGGACAAATACTACTTTTCAGCAAAGGTGGTTGGAGGTGGAGTTAATTCACAAATTGATGCAATTAGGTTAGGTTTAGGTAGGGCTTTATCTACTATGGATGAGTCTTTAAAACCTGTTTTAAGGAAAGCTGGATTGATAACAAGAGATCCAAGAGAGGTTGAGAGAAAGAAGTATCATCATATTAAGGCAAGAAAGAAACCTCAGTTCTCAAAGCGTTAAGAATTTTCATATTGAATAGATTTTTTCTTAGGTATATCATATTGGTATATTTATTTTATCCTTTTTCCAATATGACAAAGAAAACACTTTTTATTATCTTAGGTAGTATTGTAGGTCTATTCCTTTTAGGTGCTTTTGTTTTATTCGTAGGATATAGAATGTTTACAGCATCTCCTTCATATGAGGGTGGGTATGGTTACTCAATGGGTAGTATGCCAGATTATGGATCTCCTCTTTCATCGGATTCTATGTTTCTAGATTCAAAGGGTTCATATGAGAGTCAAGAACTATCTTCTGACGAGATGGTTAATGATGCGCAGGGTTCTAAGATTCAAAAGAATGGTTCTGTATCTGTTCTTGTTGAGGATATAGATTCTGCAGTAGATGGTCTAAAGGCTGTTAATACAAAATACTCTGGTCTTATTACAAATATTTACGATTACGGTCAGGGTAATGATAGAGTAGTTACAATGACTGTTAAGGTTCCTGTTGCAGATTTTGAATCATATTATAATGATTTAAGAGAGTTAGATGGAGAGGTTACATATGCTAATGTTTCAACAACTGATGTTACAGAAGAGTATATTGATATTACATCAAGATTAACAAATCTTAGAAGTACAGAGGCGCAACTAGTCAAGATAATGGAGAAGGCAGATACAGTAGAGGATATATTGGCTGTACAGAGTCAACTAAATACAGTCAGGGGAGATATTGAGAGCTACGAACAGAGGAAGAGATATTTTGATAGTCAAACGGATTACTCTTACATGAGTGTTACATTCGCATTGGATAAGACGGGGTTAAATGTTGCAGAGGATGAGTGGAAGCCATGGGGAGAGGTTAAGGCAGCACTAAAGTCTTTAGTCTCTGTATTGAAGGGGTTAGTTAATGTCATAATATGGTTAGTTGTATTTTCACCGTTGGTATTGGTTCCATTCTTTGTAATTAGATACTTCGTTAGAAGGAAAAGAGCTAAAAATACGGTAAAAATGGTATAATGTGTGGTGTAAGTATCATAGATGATTGCGCTAATCTTTGATTAGTGAGGAAAGTCCGGACTCCATGTAAGCTGTGAACATATCACAGTAAGTGCCAATGAAAATTGGAAGGGAGTGATCTTTTGGATAAAAGGGCAACAGAAAGTTATACCGCCTGAAAAGGTAAGGGTGAAATGGTAGTGTAAGAGACTACCGGGTACTGTAGTAATGCAGTATTGCGTGGCAACCCCCCTTGGAGCAAGGTTAAACCGCATAGATAGATAATCATCTAAAACAGAATCCGGCTTATTTGATACTTACACATCAAATATGTATGGAATCCTTTTTTGAAGGAAATGAATTAAATAGTGAAGAAGCTGATGAGATTATCTTAGATGATATATCTAGACGGGTGTTTTGTGGGGATATTGATGATAAGTATCACTCATCAGAAACGGGTTTAACATCATTGGAATATTTATTACTTAGAAACTTTGGGGCAGATACTGACGAAGAGATTTATGATTTGAAGAGTAAGATTCATGGAAAGCTTTTAGAATTGAGTGGTGGCAGTGATTTATCTAATTTTGAATGCGATAAACCTAAAGGTTTCTTCCTAAACCGTTTAAGAATTCCCTTTCGTTCATAACGGTTTTACCTTCAATTTGAAGTTCGAGTATTCTTATACCCATATCTTGCTTTTTAGTACTTACCAATATCATATTATCCATAGTGGATATTGTTCCTGGTTTTTGGTTGGTATTTTTCTTAATTATTTGTCCTTTGTATATTTGTATTTTTTTGTTTGATAGATTTTTTTGATTACTGTTTACAGTAAACCAAGCTACTGGCCAAGGTATCATTGCTCTTACTAATCTTTCAATATACTCTGGTTCCATAATATCCCATTTGATTTCAGCATTTTCTTTTGATATGTCTTTTTGCCAACAGTATGTTGCTTTGCTACTGTCTTGTTTAATAGGGGTAATTTTTTCATTAATCCAATCATCTAAAATGTTGCCAAGTATTTCAGCAGATTTCTTAACTAATCTTTCTCTAAGTGTTTGATTTGTATCATCATTAAGTATCGGTTCTTTGAATATTTTTAATATATCACCTTCATCCATGCCTGCAGACATGAGCATAATTGATATTCCTGTTTCTTTCTCCCCATCTAGTATTGCTTTTTGTATTGGTACAGCTCCTCTGTATTTTGGAAGTATTGAGAAATGGACATTAATTGCTTTGTATTTGGGGTATTGTAAAAAGAACTCAGGAACTATCTCTCCAAATGCTTTGCATACAATTAGCTCTGGTTTAAAAGTGTCTAAAGCTTTTTGGTACCTATCGATGTTTTTTTCTGTATGAAATACCTTTATACCACTATCTAAGGCATACTCTTTTACTTTAGAGGGTGTCAATATCTGTTTTCTCCCTACAGGTTTGTCTACTGTTGTAATTACTCCAACAATGTCAAATCTAGGATCTTTGTTTAAGGCATCTAGTGTTGCTACTGATTCCCAATCAGTTCCTAGAAAGAGTGTTTTAACAGGTTGTTTAATTAAATTTCTCATGCCTAATTTTACTACAAATGAATAACAAAAGTTATACATTTGTAATATAATACCGATGTTAAATGAAAATATCAGAGTTTAAATACAATTTAAGAGATGATTTGATTGCGAAATATCCTCCCAAAGAGAGAGGTACAAGTAATCTCTTAATATTGGATAGAGAGAGTGGGAATATTGAACATAGAAAGTATTTTAATATTCCTGAATATATTAAACATGGAGATATTGTTGTGTTAAATAGTACAAAGGTTTTAAGTTGTAGAACATTCTTTACAAACTCAAAAGAGAAAAAGGTTGAGGTTCTGTTTCTTGAGGATAGGGGCAATGGAAAGTGGTTCTGTTTGATAGGGAGAGCGAAGGATGTTAAGTTAGGAGATATATTAATGTGCAAAGATTTCTCAATCTCTGTTGATAGTAGAGAGGGTAACGGTTTTCTAGTCAATTTTGTCA
>DAOQBQ010000058.1:0-3696 GCA_035355175.1 Candidatus Dojkabacteria bacterium | reverse complement strand
TTGACTTAGTATTGGGTACTCAATAGTTACAGAATCAAATACTTTTTTAACAAAATCGTGCGTATTGTAAGTTAGTATAACTGTATAGACACTCCCATACTTAGTTTCTTTGTAATTAGGTACTTTTATATACATTCCCTGTCCAAGCTCTTGCTCTTCAATGGAGTACTCAAGGGTTTTACCGGTATCTGATTTAACAGAGAGAGAGCTCTTCTTAAATGTTCTTTCAATGTTAATGTCTTCATCATTTTTAGACACCATATCTGGTATATGAAAAGTTTTCTCTCCTGTTGTTGATACATAGTACTTGCTATTTTTAACCTCTCTTGAGAAGGTATTTTCTACTAATATGTACTCTTGGCCAGTTGTATATTTTAATGTGGTGTCATTTGTGAGTATGAAGTCATAGGTAGCTGCTTTAAGAGAGCCAAAAGAGACAAGGAGAAGAAGTACTGTTGAAAGTAAAACATATATTGTTTTGGGCAGTTTCATATACAGATATATTACTTTAGAAATGTAATATTTGAAAGTGGTATAATTAGAATCTTAATATATTTACTAATTAGGTATTAATGGAGGGTGTAACTAGGTCACATACACTGTCTTTGGGTATAGTTGGGTTACCAAACTCTGGTAAGTCTACTCTTTTTAATGCTTTAACCAAAAAGAGTGTCCCTGCTGAGAACTATCCTTTCTGTACTATTGATAAAAATATTGGGGTGGTACAGATACCTGATAGAAGGTTAGAGGGGTTATCTGATTTTTTTAAAGCAGAGAAGGTTGTTCCTTCTGCAATGACATTTGTTGATATAGCGGGGTTAGTTAAAGGGGCATCTAAGGGAGAGGGTTTAGGTAACCAGTTTCTTTCTCATATTAAAGAGGTGGATGTAATTGTATATGTTCTTAGGGCTTTTAAAAGTGAAGAGGTTATACATGTATACAATAGGGTAGACCCAATTGATGATTTTGAGATTGTACAATCTGAGTTAATGATTAAAGATTTGGAGAGTGTAGAAAAAAAGTATGATACTGTTAAGAGAAATTCTAGGTCGGGTGTTACAGACAGTATTGCAATTGAGTTAAGTGCATTAGAGAAAGTTATAAAGGGGTTGAATGAGGGCATCCCAGTTATAGATATATCCCTCACGAAAGAGGAGAGTGAAGTGATAAAAGAGCTATCTTTACTAACTCATAAACAGAGAGTATTTATACTAAATATTAAAGAAGGTTTGGAGGAGAAAGAGGTTGCTGGATGGAAAAAGAAGCTAGGAGAGATATCTAATGATTCTGAAGGTAAGTATATATTAGAGGTAGATGTAAAACTACTTTCTGATTTAGCAAGTATGAGTGAGGAAGAGTTAAATGAGTATGTAGAGATACTTGGTAAAAAACCTTTTACTGTTGAAGATGTAATCATGAGCGCTTACAACAGATTAAACCTTCTTACTTTTTATACCGGTTCAAAGAAAGAGTGTAACGCTTGGAGTATAGAAAGTGGTGCTAATGTTAAAGGTGCTGCAAGTGTTATACATACAGATTTAGGTAAAAACTTTATTACAGCAGATATTGTTAATGTTGAGGAGTTAATAGCAGTAGGTGGGTGGGTTAATGCCAAGGAGAAGGGAATTATAAAAAATCATGGTAAAGAGTATATTGTTAATGATGGAGACTACATTGTCATTCTAGCTAATACTTAATACAATTGATATATATCTTTTTTTCTGCTAAAATCCTTCTGCTTAGTTAAAATAGTTAATAATATATAAATGGCGGTTGCAAAAAAGGAAATGAAAACATATGAGTTAATGATTGCTCTTAAACCCTTACTACCTGATGATTTGAGAAAGAGTGTACACAAGGAGTTTGTTGCTATGATGAGTAAGGATGGAGGGGAACTTTTAGATGTTGATGTATGGGGTAAGAGATATCTCGCATACAAGATACAGGGTCATAATGAGGGATATTACATAGTGTATAACTTCAGAAATATCTCTGACAATATTAATGAGATGAAAAGAGTATTACAATTGAGACAAGAATTACTTAGGTTTATGATAATTGAAGTTGATAATACAGATAAAATAGGGAAAGGAATAAAGAAAAAAGAGATAGAGGTTTAGTTTAAGATTTTTTAATGTTTGGCTGTTAATATTAAGGTAAGTTAAATTTATATATATACAAAAAATGTCAGCAAGGTCTTTAAATAAGGTTCAGTTAATAGGTAATCTAACAAGAGAACCAGAGATAAGATATACAACAGGTGGTACACCAGTTGTAACTTTCGGTTTGGCAACCAATAAATCTTGGAAGGATCAAGAGGGAAATGTTAAAGAGGTTGCAGAGTTTCATAATATTGTTGCTTGGAACAAAATGGCGGAGATATGCCAACAGTTACTTGCAAAAGGAATGAAAGTTTACATAGAGGGCTCTTTAACGACTAGGTCTTGGGAGTCGGATGATGGTTCTACTAGATATAAAACAGAGGTAAGAGTAAACGATATGATTCTTTTAGATAGTAAGGGAAAGCAGGGTGCTGGGTTAGAGGGGGTACATTCAGAGAAGGAAGAAGAGGTTCCTACTGAGGAAGAGGCTTCTTCTGATGAGGACACTGGTTCAGAAGATCCTTTAGAAGATTCTGATTTACCATTTTAATTTATAGATTTGAAGTAATGGATGAACAGAAGGAAACAAAAGAAGAGAAAGTTGTAGTATCACCATCCTTAGACGATGTCTTTGATGAGAAAAGTGTTGTTGAAGATGAGGGAGAGGATACTTATGGTGGCAAAAAAAAGCAGAGGAGAAGAAGAAAGATAATTCAAAATCTAACATGTCCTTTATGTGATTCTGGTGTAAAAGAGGTTTCTTACAAAGATGTATATCAATTAAAGAAATTTACATCTGTAAGGGGTAAGATTATCTCTGTTGAGAAATCAGGAGCTTGCCATAAACATCAGAAGCAGTTGAAGAGAGCAATTAAGAGAGCAAGGTTTATGGCTTTACTTCCATATATATCAAGAGAGGTATAAATACTTTTTTAAAAATTTTAAATAGGGGGGATGAATATCCCCCTTTTTATTTAAAAAAAACTGTTTACTTGGTAAACTAGTATTGATATGAGTACACTGCCTATATTAAAAAAGAGTTCTTTTCTTACCCTGCTTATCAAAGACAACTTTGTATATGCTAATTTGGCTTACTCTGATCTCACTGCAGAAAGAACATATATACTCTCAGATTCAACAGATTTATCTCCATTAAAGTTTAGACTAGATGATTTGATTTTTTCTAAAAATTTCTGGTATGACTACTTTGATTCTTTAGAAAAAGTTTTTGATTGGGACATTGTTGATAGAACCTTTGAGGGAATATTTAAAATCAAAGAGTTTGAAAGAGAGGAAGTGGGGGTATCTGGTATTAAGGTAGTTATTGATGATAATCAGCCATTTTTTAAAAAGATTTTTCTTTCTATTAAGGAATTTTCAAATGATATATCTCTAAAGATACTTGATAACAAGCAGTTTGAGTTATTAAGTAGTGGTATTAGAGATAGATTGTACTATGATGATGTGTTTTGGATAGATTTAGATATATCTCATTTCTCGGTTTTTAGAAGCAGGAATGGTAGTATGCAAACGAGTATATTTGGTAAGCCTAGTTCACAGGAGAGTAGTTTTGTTGGGTGTAAGATAGATTGGG
>DAOQBQ010000057.1:0-3832 GCA_035355175.1 Candidatus Dojkabacteria bacterium | reverse complement strand
GAACTATCTTAATCAAGGCTACTCAACAGCTTGTGCAGAGGTAGCTAGTACATTCTTTGAAGATTTTGTTTTAGAAGAGATTACAAAGGGTTTACCTAAGAAAGAAAAAACCATACTTCAATTAAAATCTATAGAACAGGATGTATCCAGTATATTCAGACAGATAGCTTGTTACAATTTTGAATTACAATTACATAAACAGTTCAGAGAGAAAGGATATCTTTCCTCAAAAGAAATATCAGATATCTTTGTTAAAGAGATGAGTTCATATCTTGGAGAGTATGTTAGTAAAGATGAACATATGAGATTAGGTTGGATATATTGGAGTCACATTAGAACATTCTTCTATACATACTCATACGCAAGTGGTTTACTAATATCTAAATATTTACAAAAGAAAGTAAGGGAGAATCCTCAAAATATTGACTATGTAAAAACATTCTTTAGAGCGGGGAACTCTAAATCACCAAAAGAAATATTTCAAGATATGGAAATAGATATATCTAAAAAAGAGTTCTGGTTGGAGGGAATTAAAGATATTAACGAAAACCTTTCCCTTTTAGAGACGGATGTACAGTTTTAGCTACCTCCCAAAAAGGATCACACTTCTCTCGTCCTGGCCAAGCATACAGAGCATTCATACTATTATGTATATCAATATTAAATGCCTTACCCTCCAAATCATTTAATTTCTTAAAAACCTGATTCTCATATACCCAAATACAGATATCTCTTGAAGTAGAATACATTCTATCATTTAGCTTAGCTATATATATCGGATTATTAATACGATTTAAACTACTTATCTTCCCAACAAAATATACATCACTATCTGTCACATCCCTTTTGTCTGTAAGAACTGTATGAGCCATTTTAAGAACTGTTGAATTATTTTCGAATCTATAATGGTAATACATATTTGACGGTTTAAAACTCAAGTCCTGACTTTCAGAAAATTTCTCTATAACCAAATTTAAGTCTTTTAAATCAGTATCTACATCCCCCAAATCTCTTGTATCTGTTCCTTCCCGAAATATTCCAATATTACCCTCCTCTGTTTCTACCCTCTTTGTTTCTTTTGTAAAGTATGCTGGAACAAAATCTTGATCAAATGACATAATCTTTTTTACTAATTTATTTAATCTTTAATGTCTACTCCACCAAATATTACACCACCCGTTATCTCTAAAACAGGACTCTCAATCTTCCTATCCTTAACCTCAGGATTCCATCCACCAAGAATACCTGTACCACTTGTTTTAATCCTACACTCCTTTGGAACAAAAATCTCTACTCCACCAAAAGCACAATTAATGTGTAACTTAGCTCCTTCTTTTGATACCTCTACATCTCTTAAATCTAACTCTAAACCACCAAATGCGACATTAAGTTCTCCACCCTTGAAATTTTTTGATTTAACCTTTTTATCAACCCCCCAAAACAGTACTGTTTCAGAAAGAAAATCCTTATCAGAAAGAACCTTCCCTTCCTCTTTCTTCTCCTCTGTTTTAAACAGTAAAGAGATACCTAATGCAATAATTACAACGGGCCACAGTACAGAGAAGAAATCCCAACTAAAAAGATTTGTTGCTAAAAAGGTAATACCTAAAAGAAGAAGTAGAAACCCAGGAAATATATTTCTAGCTATTAGTAGTTTAGCCCCAAAAGCTATTAATATCAAAGGCCATAATTTAGCAAAAAATGTCCATATATATTTACTAAACAAAGGAAATACCCCTGCCTGTTCAAAAAGTAACACTACACCCACTACAACCACAAGTATTCCAAAAAGAAACTTAGGATTCATCTTCATAATTTAAATAGTTATATATTAATTACTTACAATATTAAATTCACCAACACCAACAGAAACGAAAATATTTAATTTGCTCTCCGCAGAGGTGTAATTGCTTGATGTATATTTACCCCTACCACCAGATATACCAGAGATATCTTTCCCTTCAACCTGTATATTCCCAACTCCTAAATCGTATGTTAATTCATATCCAGAGGTATCTGGAATATTTAATATTATCTTCCCAGCACCAACGGAAAATCTTACCTCACCACTTGGTAATGCCTCTCTACTAAAATCAACCTCTAACTTACCTGCACCAACCTCTGCCCAGAAATCCTTAACCTTTAAATCATCAAAAACCATACTTCCACTCCCAGCCCCTAACTTAACATCAAAGCTTGTAGGAGTATCTAAATTACCAAAAGATATATCATATTTAGATTCATCATAGAAAAGAAACACCTTTTCTGCTGAAGCACCATTAAACTCTAAATCCAACTTCCCATCCTTAAAAGAGCTCTCTAACTCTGGACTCTGATAGCTCTTTGGATAAACAGAATCGATTCTTACATCACCATCTATATTTCCCTCTGAAACATCAAACTCACAAGCCCCAACATCCATCTTAAAGTATCTCTCCGTAATACTATCGTACTCTTCAAAAGAGTACTCCTCTGAATCCTCAGTCATTTCCCCAGTTATATTAAACACCCCACTACCACCCTCTAAAACCCAATCATTCACCCTATCAGGTAAGAAAGGTACTCTCTCCCCTGTAGACTGAATATATGCAATACCAAAAGCAGATACTGTTAGAAATATTGTAAGGAACATCCCTACTACTCTTGCAAATACAGAATTCCCCAAAATTATCCTTACTCCTATTAAAACAATTAATATTGGCCAAAACCTTAAGACATACATCCATATACTCCAAGATACAACCCCTGTCGTATTTAAAAGAAACATAATCCCTACTAGTATTAAGAATGCAGCCCAGGAGTAATTTCTTTTGTATTCACCCTCCATATTTAAAATATATATTAATTTAAATATTACCTACCTCTCTTTAGTATCCGTACTCTTCTTACTTACTAATCCTTTTGCTTTCTCTTTAATCTCCTCTTTGTTCTTTTCAATAACCTTCTCAGGTGTATCCTTTACATTAGATTCACTAGGTAGAACTATCCATAGAATTATATAAAGAATTAAACCACTACCACCGTATATGACAATGAGAGCAAAGATTAATCTTACTATTGTGGAATCTATACCAAAGTACTCACCCAATCCACCACAAACACCTCCTACCATTTTATCCTTTTCTGATCTGTATAGTTTACCTTTCATTTATATTAATATTTTCAATTTAATACATGTATATTGTAAAATAAAATGAGAAAGATTTAAATATCTAACCTTATTATTCAAATACATGCAAAGAGGAGTATTAACACTAACTAAAGAGGAAGTAACTGGGTTACTAAAAGTCCTTGATATACAGGTATTTACCAATACCCAGCTATATGAAAAACTAAAGAGTGCATCCCAAAGTGATGAACAAGAGATAAAGATATTAATATCAGAAGATGAAATAGAAAGGATATTAGATGAAGTAGGACCGCCAGTATATGGTAACCAATTCACTAATTCAGCAATACAAAAGATAAATAACTTACTAGTAACACTAAGACCCAAGCAGATAATCTAGAGTTAAATTGCCGGACCTAGATTCGAACTAGAATTAACGGTTCCAGAGACCGCCGTCCTACCATTAGACGATCCGGCACTAATGAATAATTATACTACACCTATATAGTATTAAGATACCCTTTTATCCTCTCCCTAACCCTATCCTCACCCATAACCTGCATAACCTGATACAAATCAGGAGTCTGTTTCCTACCAGTAACTGTTACCCTAATTACCATAGCGACATCCCCAATCCTCCCTTTATAGCTCTTAGAATTCTTTTCATACTCTTTGTAATCTGTACAAAACCCATTCTCCTCTCCAATCTTTTTCACCTTATTA
>DAOQBQ010000056.1:0-3860 GCA_035355175.1 Candidatus Dojkabacteria bacterium | reverse complement strand
CATGAGGTTTCTAAGCCAGAGAGTGTTAAGGGATACTGTAATAAATGTGGTACTAAGTTAATACAAAGAGAAGATGATCAACCAGATAAGATTAGATTAAGGTTACAGGAGTACAGGAGGACTGTTGAACCGATTGTGGATAGATACAGAACTAGGGGTATTTTAATAGAGGTGGATGCTAGTCCCACAATAGAGCAGGTTCATGCTGATTTAATTGCTAAATTGGGGTTGTAAAAAGGTCATCTTTTTGATATGCTTAATCCGTCTTTATAGAGGGAAGTGAATTTCAAAGAAAAACGCTATAAACCTTTGAAAAAAGTCTAAAGCTTTGATATAATCACTTCGACTCTATTTATTTGCAAAACCTTTATTTATGGCTGTAGATACAAAGAAAGTTTATGAATTTGAGGGAGTAGTGAAAGAGTGTCTACCTAATACTAAGTTTGTAATAGAGATAGATGCCAATGGTGTTAAGAAAGAGGTTTTGGGATATCTTTCTGGTAAGATGAGAATGCACTACATTCGTATTCTAGAAGGAGATAAGGTTAAGATAGAGATTACCCCGTATGATAAAACACAGGGGAGAATAACATATAGAATGAAGTAAAATGAAAGTTAAGGCTTCTGTAAAAAAAAGATGTATTAACTGTTATACAGTAACTCGTAAGGGTAGAGTGTATGTGTATTGTAAAAAGAACCCTAAGCATAAGCAGAAACAGGGTTAATTAATATTTATAAATATTTTGTAAATGGCAAGAGTCGCAGGATTAGAAATACCAAATGAGAAGAGATTATGGGTCTCTTTAATGAGTGTATACGGTATTGGTGAGACATCTGCAAAGAGAATATGCTCTGAAACAAAGATAGATGGTAATACATTAGTGAAGGATTTATCTGAATCAGAATTAGATGTAATTAGAGGATATTTAGATAAAAATTTTGAGGTAGAGGGAGAGTTAAGGCAGAAGATATTTAGGAATATTAAAAGATTAAAAGATATTAAGAGTTACAGAGGAATTAGACATAAGATTGGTCTTCCAGTTAGAGGTCAGAGAACAAGACATAATGCTCATACTAGAAAGGGAAGAAGTAGAGCTGTTGGTGGATTAAAACGTAAATTAGAAAAGACATAGCATATAATGGCAACTAGTAAGAAATCTAAAAAGAGTGTAAGTTCGGGTATTGTTACTGTTCAGGCAACATTTAATAACACAGTGATATCAATTACAGATCAGGATGGAGAGGTATTAGTACAGGGTAGTCCATCTGTTGTTGGATTTAAGGGGGCAAGAAGAAGTACTGCATTTGCAGCTACAAAAGCAGCATTAGATGCAGCCGAGAAAGCTATTAAGAAGTACGGTTTAAGAGAGGTTAAAGTAATTATTAAAGGTCCTGGGGCAGGTAGAAATGCCGCAGTTAAGGGTTTAGATTCAGCTGGCTTAAAGATTACTACATTGGTTGATAAGACCCCTATTCCACATAATGGATGTAGGCCTAGAAAGAGTCCAAGAAAATAACATAATTAATTAAATAGATGGGTAGATATACAGGTCCAAAAGAGAGATTAAGTAGAAGAGAGGGTGTAAACCTTAATTTAAAGGGTGCTAGATCTTTTTCTGATAAAGCAGGAATAAAAAGAAAACCTTTTGCTCCTGGTCAGCATGGTAATCAGAGAAGAGCTAGACTTTCAAACTACGGTTTACAGCTAAGAGAGAAGCAGAAGGTAAAAAGGATATATGGTTTAAGAGAGAGGCAGTTTAAGAATATATATGTTGAAGCAAACAGAAGAGCAAAGGTAAGTAATTTAGATAAGGGATTAGAGTTCTTAAGAATATTAGAGTTAAGAATGGATAATGTTTTGTATCTTGGTGGATTAGCTCCATCTAGAGCTGCTTCTAGGCAGTATATTGTTCATGGTCATGTTTTACTCAATGGTAAAAAGTTTACAGTTCCATCCTTAGAGCTTAAAGAGGGTGATACTGTAGAATTAAAATCTGCAAAACTTGCTCCTTCAGAGAAGTTCTTTACCGCTCCAGAGTGGTTAGAGCCAAAGGATACGAAGGTAAGAGTTGATAGATTGCCCATTAGGGATGAAATTGACGAAGGTATTCGTGAGAATCTAATAATCGAGTACTACTCAAGATAATAATTTGTTTTAAAAAAATAATGGAAGCATTTAAAGATATAAAAGTAATAATTAGAGAAGAAGAGGGAAACTCTGGAGTATATGAGATAGCTCCACTACCAAGAGGATATGGACATACCTTAGGCAACGCTTTGAGAAGAATTCTTTACTCTAGTTTAAAGGGTTCTGGTATTACCGCAATTAAGGTTAAGGGTGCAAAGCATGAATACTCTACAGTACCAGGTGTTAAGGAGGATTTAGTAAGTATCATATTAAATCTTAAACAGGTTAAGTTTAAGATAGATTCTGATGAGGCAAAGAAGTGTAAGATAGATGTTAAGGGTAAAAAAGTTGTTAAAGCATCTGACATTATCGTCGACGGAGGTGTTACAGTTACAACACCTGATTTAATCATTGCAAATCTTACAGATGAATCTGCAAGTTTGAATATAGAGATGGTTGTAGAGTCTGGTATTGGGTATAAAGATGCAACTAATACAAATAGAGATGCAGAGGGAATGATTCCATTAGATTGTGATTTCGCACCAATTGAGAAAGTTAGTTTAAGTGTCGAGCAGGCTCGTAAGGGTCAAGAAACAGATTTAGATTCTGTTGTAATTGGTGTGGTTACTGATGGTAGTATTGCTCCAAAAGACGCACTATTAAAATCATCTGAGATATTACAGGAGTTCGCAGGTAAGGTAATGATTGCAATGGGTGTTTCTAAAAAAGAGGTAGAGGAAAGAGTAGAAGAGATAAACAAGATAGAAGAGGTAATGGAGGATGTTGCACAGGAGGACGAAGTAGAGGATTTAAGAGTAGAGGATTTACCGATATCTAAGAGATCAAAGACAGGTTTACTATCTGGTGGTTACAAAACACTTGGGGATTTGAGGAATGTATCAGTAGATGATTTACTTAATCTCTCTGGTTTCGGTAATAAATCATTAAATGAAGTTGTAGAATTACTTAGTCAGTATGGAGTTAATATTAAGAGTGAATAATTAGAAGATGTATAAAAGAAAGAGTATTAAAAAATTAGGTAGAACACATTCACACAGAAAAGCTTTAATAAAGAATCTATTAAGATCTATATTAAAGAGTGGATATATTCAGACATCTTCTGTTAAGGCAAAGGTATTAAGGGGAGAATTAGAATCTATGTTTAACAAAATAAAAAATTCAAAAGAGGGGGATTTATCTTTAATTAGAGAGTTACATACAACATTGGGGGATGATACTTTAATTAAAAAAGTAATGGAGATTGGTAAAAAGGATAGTGCTAAGATCACTATTAAAAAGGTAAGTTTTAGAATTGGTGATAATACTGAGATTTCTAAAGTTGAAATCCTAGGATTCAAGGGTAAACCTAAATCAAAGAAAAAGGGAGAAGAGAAAGAGGAGGATAAGAAGGAAGAAGTGTCAAAGGAACAGGAGAAAGAGGTAATTGAACAAAAGAAGGGCATATTAAACTTAGGAAGAAAGAGTGTATCAAAAAAGATTGAGCCAATGAAGAGAGAGAGAGTTAGAACTAGATCAGGGCTATAAAGTGAATATTTAAAAATATGAAATACAAAACAGAATCAAACAAAAAAGAGAATATAAAAAGAGAGTGGTATGTAGTAGATGCAAAAGATCAGATTCTTGGTAGGGTTGCTACTAAAGTCGCATCTCTTCTGATTGGTAAGGGTAAGGTAGATGTTACTCCTCATGTTGATGGTGGAGATTTCGTAAT
>DAOQBQ010000055.1:0-3926 GCA_035355175.1 Candidatus Dojkabacteria bacterium | reverse complement strand
GTCCCACATTTGACACGAAGAAATATTGATATCTCAAACCTTACTCGTGTTTTAAGACCGTTTTTGGTTGTTTGCCCTGTAGTGAAAACAGCCCACGAACTCTAGAAAAAGCTCGTAATTGGTACAGATTTGGGGGTCAGACCTGGGTCAGACCTTATGACAAAAGAATATGATAGAATACTTTAATAACTTGAAAATATACGAACATGTTGGAGAAAAACAAAGAAAAGACACTGGTAATATTTAAACCAGATGTATTACAAAGACAGATAGTAGGAGACATCATTTCAAGATTCGAAAGAAAGGGTTTCAAACTAGTTGCTATGAGAATGTTAATACCAAGCAGAGAATTAGTTGGTAAACATTACGAAGATGATCCAAAATATCTGAAAGAAACAGGTGATAAAGCAAAGAAAGGTGCAGAGGCAAGAGGAGAGGACACATCAAATTGGAACTCAATTGAAAGGGGGAAGTGGATTAGGGAATCTAATATTAACTACTTAACCTGTGGTCCAGTTTTGGCTATTGTACTCGAGGGTTTTGGTGTTATCTCTGGAGTAAGAAAAATGTTAGGTAGTACTAGTCCAGCAGATGGTGATGTTGGTACAATCCGTGCTGATTTTTCCCTAGATTCGTTTGCCCTTGCAGATGAGCAGGGTAGGGTAACAAGGAGTATGTTGCATGCATCAGACAGTGTGGAAAATGCAGAAAGAGAGATAGGTCTTTGGTTTAATCCAACAGAGATCTCAGAGTATGAGACTGCTGCAGAGAAAATCTTCTACGATGTAGGTTGGTCTGGATAGTTACAGTTTAAGTATTTCATCAATTAAAACTTTCTTTGTATTCCCTTCATTAGTATCTTGTGGCTTAATTTCTCCATCTAGAAACAATTTTAAATTTGCAAAGTCTTTTTTTAAAACATCTTTTAAATTAGGATTGTAGAGTGCTGCAGCTGGATGATACATTGGAAATACAGGAGTTCCTGTACTATGTGTAAATACCTGTCCATGAACTATAGAGATTTGTAATTCAGGTAAGAATCTTTCTAATGCATGTCTACCAAGAGGAATTATTACTTTAGGTCGAATATGCAAGAGCTCTGCATTTACCCATACCCTACAGGCATCTTTCTCTTCAGGTAGAGGTTCTCTGTTATCAGGTGGTCTGTATTTAACGACATTAGTAACATATACATCCTCTCTTGTGTATCCAATACTTCGAAGTAATTCATCTAGAAATTTACCAGCTGCTCCAACAAAAGGTTTTCCTTGTAAATCTTCATTTCTTCCTGGGGCTTCCCCTATGAATACAATACCTGATTTTGGTGGCTCTATTTCGTATACAGGTTGAGTAGCAGTTTTCTTTAGTTTGCATGTATTGTGTACTGCAAAGTATTCATGTATCTCCTTTAGATTTTTAAAACTATGTATATCCATTTCCCTAATTATATATTATATAGCTAAGTATAGTGTATAATTACGGTATGAAAAAAGTAGAGTACAATGTAGATGTATTTACAGGCATTAGACCCTCTGGTGGTTTAACTATCGGAAATGTCATTGGTTCTGTAAATACAATCGTACAGTTACAAAAGAAGAATGAGATAGGTAGACCAATGGTTTTTGTTGCAGATTTACATGCGTTAACTGATGCGGAACCCAAAGATACTCAAAATAGAGTATTAGATGTTGTTAAAGATTATATTGCACTTGGCTTAGATCCAAATATTTGTGATATTTTTATTCAATCTCAATTAATACAAGAGATCTCAGAATTAAATATATATCTATCAAGATTAATTACAATATCTGAGTTGCTTCGTGTACCTACACTTAAAGAGAAGATTAAAAAAGATATTGATGTGTCAAATGCATCTCTGCTTTTAGCAATGTACCCAGTTATGATGACCTCTGATATTTTACTTCAAAAATCTAAATATGTTCCAGTAGGTGAGGATCAGGTTGCTCATGTAGAGATGGCAAGATATTTTGCAAGAAAGTTTAATAAGGTGTATGGGGAGACTCTTCCTATCCCAAATGTTTTGTCATTGGGTAAACCTATTAGAATTAAATCTTTGACAGGAGAGGGTAAGATGAGTAAGAGTAGTCCAAATGGTGCTATTCTTATAGATGACCCTGTTAATATATCGATTAACAAAGTTAAAAAAGCTCAAACAGCTTTTGCAGGAGAGATAACTGAGTCTTTAGAATCTCTTGTTAAGATTGGTATGTTCGTATCAAATGATGAAGAGAAGAAACAGATAGAGGATATTATGAAGAGACATATGGATGGAGGAAGTGTAATGGGTGAGTTGAAGGAAGTAATTAGCTCAGCTTTAGAAAAATATTTAATAGATTTCCAGAAGAAGAAAGCTAGTATCTCTGATAGTGAGGTAGAATCAATAGTCGAGAAGGGTCGAAATGTAGCCAAAGAAAATGCAAAGAGTACAATACAAGAAGTTAGAAAAGCAATGGGATTAAAGTATTTATCTTAGTAATCCAGTCCTAAATTTTTCATTTGAGAGTCAAACACACTAATAGCTTGTTCGCGACCTAATGTGTTAGCTGTCCAATCTCCTCCTAAACATATTTCTCTGTATTTTTCTTTGTAGAAGGTTTTGAGTATCTCTTCATCCTCTTTTGATATATTCCATAACGGGTAGAAGCAGTCATACTCGTTAAGTGGACTTGCATTAAGTAATTCATGCATACAGAAGAATTGACACTCTACGCCTAACTCCTTACATCTGTCATTTATTCTCTTACATCCTTGATATGATGCATATACTGATAGAATTACAAACTTTTCAATATTCTTAAATCTCTCTTTAAGATTATCAATAGCGGCTATTAGGTTTCTACCACCAGCTATAGAGTCATAAAGGATTCCTAATTTAATATCTCTGTGTATCTCCTCTGATTTTTCCTCTGGTATATCTATTCTGTATGTACATACCTTTCCACTTAATCCCTTTATCCCATCCTTATCTTCTACATGATGTACATCTAATATTCCGTATAATCTTGATTCAAAACCACTGCCTAGATATGTATTTATAAATGGGGATTGTGCAATGGGTTCTCTAATTAGCATTGCGCTAATAGATTCTTTCTGGGGTATATATTTATGATTAATTGCTTTTTTAAATTCATCAGTACTAGCAATTGTAAAAGTAGCAGCACAAAGCTCTTTAGCTCTTTCCATACCCAAATGTAATCTGGCTGGTATTAACTTATCATCTTTGTTATGTGCTATTACTAAGGATTTCGTCTCTTGTGATTGAATAACATAGATGTTTTCATCTGTATCTGCTTTAAATACTTTGTAATTTGTAGGAGAGTGTAGATATGGAGTTTGTATTTGACCTGAGGATGTATTTTTCCAAGTAATATTCATGTATATGTATTAGTTATCTACTTGGGATTACATTGTAAATGAAAAAAACTAATAGGTCAAATTATTTGTAATAATCCTTATTTATTAATCTTTTTTCTCTTTGTTTTCTTGTTCTAATGTCTCTCTTGCTAATTGGAGTAATATGTCTTCTGAAACTCCAATGTGTTGTGCATTTTTAGATAAGCCATCATAGAAAGCTTCTTCTGTTAATGATTCTTCAGATAAAAGGTTTAACATTCTAGCAGTAGAGTTAACTGTTCCTATAAACGACCTTTCTTCGTTTCGATATCCTGGATTTATAGAATTTTTTTCTCTTTTTTGCTCTGCACAATCAGGACACCAATCTGTTCGTCCGTTTCTTCTCATGTATATTGCCATTTTATGTATTTGTAAAATATTAAAAAACATTGCTATTATACAATAGAAACCCTTTTTTGACAATTATATACTCAAAGCTGATAGAATCTATCTAAGGAATTAAAGATATGAATAGAATAGATATTAAAGATGTTAAGAAAAAAGTAGGGGAA
>DAOQBQ010000054.1:0-3929 GCA_035355175.1 Candidatus Dojkabacteria bacterium | reverse complement strand
CCAAGCAACCCTTGAAGCAGAGATATCCTCCCTACCCCACTGTTTATCCTGTCTAGCATATGGGAAAGATGGTATTACGGCAGTTACATAGTTTGCATCACATCTTTTACAAGCACCAAGGACTGTATAAAGTGCTCTAAGATTTTGATCTACACACTTTCCGTTATAATGATTTTCCACATCTTGAATGACAAATACATCTTTACCTCTTACACTTTCATTTAGAACTGTTTTAACTTCTGTATTCGCAAATACTATCTCTTGTGTATTTAGTAACTTTACTTTCCTCTTCCTTGCTTTGTTAATCTCTTTTAATACTCTTAGTGCAAACTCTTTTCCTGATTCACAAGCTATTACGCATAGGTCTCCTCGAAAGTGGTTCATATTCGTGTATTTGAAGTTTATAGATTGAATATATCTCTTTTGAAAGAGAGTATCAAGGTAATATGTTGTGAGAAGTGTTGTAAAAAGCGAAATAAGAAACCTTACTAAATAAATAGTTGAAATTGGTGAGATTTCGGTTTCTTATTTCTATTAACTACAACCATGTAGTTAAGTGAGTTATATTATCATTTGGGTATACATAAGTCAAGGATTATTCTAAAAGCATTGTTATAGGCTGCCCTATTTTGCTATGGTTATAATGAAGTGCTATAATCTCAAACTTTTTTTAAACATATGGAACAAGAACATTTAGGAACATACTCTGAACAATCTAGTGCCCAAATAGAACTAATACAGTGTAGATATCAGTTCGGATTGAATAAGGTGGAAATGCTGTTACCTGAGGATAAAAAAGTTACTTGGGTTGATATCGGTTCGAATCTTGGAATAGGTATTTCAGAAATATCAAATAAAAGGGGAATGATTGCTTCTGATAAAGAGTATAAATATGTTAAGAATATGGATGGTAGAGATGTCCCTTCTGTAGTTTTAGATGCACAAGAGCTTCCGTTTGAAAGTAATTCATGTGATGTAATATCTTGCTTTGAAACTATTGAACATGTTCCAATGGTTGAAGTAAATAAAATGTTAAATGAAATATATAGAGTATTGAAAGATGGTGGTATATTACTTATCTCTACTCCAAATAAAGAAGCAAATGGGAAAGCAAAGATGAGTCCTGATCATAAACAGGAGTTTACATCTGCAGAGTTTCATATGTTATTAAAATCTTATGGTTTTAAAATTCAAGAAGAGTATGGTCAAAGTTTTATTAAAGAGAATAACCTACTACATCAAACATTTAGGTCTCTTAGAGAGAACTTTTTACTAAGAAATATATATTACAGACTTCCATCTTTTATTATCAAAGGTGTTAGAAATACATCTTTAAATGCATTTGGTAAGGGAGAGGTGAGGAAAAAGAATAAAGGTGAGATAGAGAGATTAATGTATTTTGTATGTTCAAAGTAATTTATTTGTACTTGTTATCCTAAATATATATATTTATACTTAAGTAATAAATTAGATTGTTGTTCTATGAAAAAGTATTTCTTTCTTTTTTTCCCATTTATTCTAATATTTTCCTTACAGCAGGTATTTGCTCAAGAGCAAATAGATTCTACAGATAAGGCAAGAATAGATAGTAGTATCACAATATTGATATCAGCATTTAATAATAGGGATACAGAGCTTGTTAAATCTGTAATATCTTCTCAAGAAAAAGTACTTATTACTGAAATACAAAAGAAAATAAATGAAGATATTCAACTAGATATTAACTTTTCTCTATTAGATGGAGGATATGATATTGAAGAGAATGGAGATGTCAGAGTTAAGGGAACTTTTAATGCAACGGGTTCTAATTGGGAAATTAGTGGATTTAAAACATACTTAATTCTTAGAAAAGTAAATGATGAATGGCATATAGTAGATACAGACTTAGTAAATAAATTAGATGATAATTATGTTTTTAAAATTATTAGTAAAGTATTTCTAATTATCATTCCAGTTGTCATACTATTCGTTATCTTTTGGATATGGATGCTTAAGGATTGCTTAAAAAGAGATTTTGAGAAGAGGAATGCATGGTTAATTCTATTATTTATTCTCCCTATATCCAGTTTTGTATATTTTTTTGCTAGAAAGAAATATGGTGAGAAGATATATAGTAATTAAGTTTATTAATTTGTCTTAATGATATATGCTTTTTTAATTATTCTAGTTCTTCAAATAATATTTTTTATTTATGCTGCAGTTAAGAAAACAGATAAGGTAACGGATCTATCATATGGATTAACATTTGTTATAACCTCACTTTCTATATATTTCTTGAATATAGAATATTCGTCAATATTTAAAATACTTCTTCTCGCTACTGTTGTTATTTGGGGTTTAAGATTAGCAATATATCTTTTTGTTAGAATAATTAAAACAGGAAAAGATAAGAGATTTGATGGTGTTAGAGAAAATTTTAAGAAATTTGGTTCATTTTGGTTACTTCAAGCTATTTCAATATTTGTTATTCTGCTTCCTACTACAAATATTTTAATAAGTAAGGATGAGATGTCTTTAAATTGGATATCATATATCGGATTAGGGATATCTGTGTTGGGTATTGTTATCGAGAGTATTGCTGATTCACAGAAGTTTATTTTTAAAAGTAAGAAGGAAAATAAAGGGAAATGGGTTAGTACAGGGTTATGGAAATACTCAAGACATCCAAACTATTTAGGTGAGATTATGATGTGGGTTGGTATATTTTTATACTGTTTAGTATATATAAATGGTATTGGATTCATTACTATACTCTCTCCAATATATATTACAGTATTACTTGTAGCTGTAAGTGGCATACCTACATTAGAGAAAGAGTATGATAAAAGATATAGGGGAAGTAAGCAGTATCAAGATTATAAAAAGAATACAGGCATACTATTTCCTAGAATATAAATTTTTATATATTTAAAAATGGAATCTCACATAGAAGAAAAAAGTAAGATAGAGGAAGAAACAAGAAAAATATTACACTTGACTCTAACTAAAAAATGGTTTGACATGATTTACTCTGGAATTAAGAAAGAAGAATACAGAGAGATTAAAGAGTATTGGGACAAGAGATTATCAAAAGAATATGACATCATTAAATTTGTAAATGGATATGGTAGTGATAGACCAACGATATTAATTGAATGCTTAGGTATAGAAATAGGTAAAGGTAATACAGAATGGGGTGGAGGAGATGAGGATGTATATATTATTAAACTTGGAGAGATTTTGGAGAAGGATTACACAGTTTGATATATGATTCGAATAAAATTCACGAATGGGGTCGGTTAGAAGATATTATTATGAACCTAGAACCAGAACAGGTTTCTCTTATCGATAGGATAACATCATTATTCAACATAAATATGAGTTATAACTAATTACTTTTACTTCCTCTTTTTTCTGTTCTGTTTTCTACTATTTTTTGCTTGTTTTCTTCTTTTCTTCTTGCTCTTTTTAGTCTCATTTGAAGAAATTTTTTGTAAACTTCTTTTACCAATCTCTACATAATCAACTTCTTTTAATGAGGGCATTCTAAAAGAAAATATGGTTATTCCATCGACATTTGAAACCGAGAAATCACCTGCACCAATTATATCCATTCCTATTAAAGCATCAATACCATCGTGTATTTTAACTGCTCCAACTTGTACGGATTTGATTTTATATCGATTTGGTAAGCCGATGTCAACTATATAAACATCTGATATCTCGCTACCACCTGCGGTTTGAGTTTCTCTTTTGGTTGTTGGTATCAGACCTAGTTGTTTTGCGAGTTTTTCAGTAATGCAAGTGTGGGTAGCGCCTGTGTCCCAGATAGCAGTAATTTTAACGGGTTCAAACTTAATTGAAGGAAAATCTTCAGGTGGAAGAATGGTTATCTGATTATATAAGATATTTGAATGCCCATTAAATCTTGTTGTAAAAGCTAATATGGG
>DAOQBQ010000053.1:0-4050 GCA_035355175.1 Candidatus Dojkabacteria bacterium | reverse complement strand
GATGAAGTTAAGAATGTTTTACTCACATCTATTAATTTAAAAATTTAAATATATGATGTGAATAAAAAAAGACTCTGTGAGAGTCTTAGTATGTATCTCACATCTATCTAGAATTAGCACCATATATCACTACTGGTTGCTGAGGTATCAAAGGGCTAGTCCCTCCACCTCTCTTGATGTACACCCAATTATATATCCTTACTATTGAGAATTACAATACACCTTTAAAGGGAGATACTTACATATCTCCCTTTTTGGTTTATATTGATCGGATCCATTTTTTAACTGTATCTTTAAACAGAATTAAATCATCCAAATCTACCCACTCATTATCAATGTGGGGCTCAGATGATATCGGTTTAGTAATTAGAGTATTAATACCCTTTTCTGCTAAGAACCTACCATCGGATGCACCTGGTTCTTTTTCAAAAATAGGGTTACTAATTAGTTTTATCCAACTTTTAACATATCTATTATCTATGTTAGTACTAAGAGGAGCTCCTGTAGATATCGCTTTCCAGGTAACATCTTTTACAATACTACTGTTTACTATCTCTTCTAACCCTTTTTGTGTTACAGGATTAGGGTATCTGATATCTATTAGCATTTCTGCCTCATTTGGAACTTTGTTTGCAGTAGTACCACCATTTAAAGCACCAAGATTTAGAGTTGGTTTCCAATTATCTTTGCTTGTTACCTTACCCCATCTTTTATTAAACTCTTTTTCTAAATTGGCATACACCTTAATTAATTTAATTACAGCATTATCTCCTAACCATACTCTTGAACCGTGTGCACTAATACCCTTTGATATGAATTTAATGTGGAATACACCCTTCTCATCAGTACATATACTCCAGTCTTGTCCCCCATCTGGTATAAATACGATATCTGCAGTTAGACCTCTATCTACAACATTCTTCATGCCTTTGAATCCACCAGTTTCTTCATCAGTTGTAAAGAGTAGTGCCATATCCTTATCCAACCCCTCTTTTACCGTTTCAAGAAAAGCTATAAGTATACTTGTTACTGGTCCTTTCATATCACTAGTTCCTCTTCCGTACATTCTTCTTTTACCTTTCTCTATCTTTACTTTAGGTTTAAAATCTTTGATAGATGCAGGTACAACATCTAAGTGTCCATTAAGTATTACTTCATACCTATTTTTAATCTCTTTTGCTATTAGTAAGCTGTATGCTCCATCTTTTTCAAATACCTTTGTTTTCAAATCTTCCTTTTTAACAAGATTGTTTATGTAATCAATAGCTTTTTTACAACTTTTAGTATCTGATGTTATAGAGGGGATCTCTATCAAATCTGTTAATATCTTTTCTATTTCCATTTTAATTATTAAATAATTTATATATATTAAAAAACCTCCTATTCGGAGGTTATACGCACTTTGATAATCTTTAAAATACTACTATCGATGCAAATACCTCCCTAAGCAACTAGTATGATGCCATAGAGAGTAGAAATATGTATTTCTAAATATATTTTGCATGACAGAATTTTACTATGAAGTGATAAAAATGTAAATGCTATCTAAACATATCAAATACCCCAATATTTAGAGAATCTCCAATCTGTTTTAAACTATCCTGTATTCCAGAAAGATCCATTGTTGGAAGTAGTGAAAGTTTTGTATTAATAGAGAAGAGATAGAAGGTGTTTAGTACAGAAGATACCGCTATTACAATTAAGAGTAATATTAGCAATATCTTAAACCCTTTATTATTACTGTTGTCTTTTTTAATACTGTTATCCATATTTACTATTTAAGTTATCATTTCGTAATATGAAAGTAAATATATTAATATATACAGTATGAGTGGAATAGATAAAAATTTCGTATTAGGTGCATCATTCTCTCCTGAGTATTGTGAAAGGATAGGGGGAAAACCCTTGGAACTTCTGAGGATAGTGAGTACGGAATTAGGAATTAATGATATTAGATTAGGATTAAGGTGGAATGTAATTGATAGTAAAGAGAAATTATCATTGGAGTATTACGATAGGTATTTACAGTATCTTTTTAAAAACAGATGTAATATTACATTAAATATCGGTCCTATCAAAGTATTTAGATGGCCAGAGGAGCATATTCCTAAAAGTTTACATTCTCTTAAGATTAATACTGTAACTTCAAATTGTGAATTAGCTAAGTACTCATTTGAATATTTGGATAGACTACTCCGCTTAATTAAAAAAGAGTATGGAGATAGATTAAATGATATTGTATTCCAATTAGATAACGAGCCATTTTATAGATTCGGTGAGTTAGGTATTACTATGTCCAATGGGTATATTCTTGAAACAGTAAGGATATTAAATGGGTATTTCCCGAATAACAGAATACTGTTTAGCAGTGCTGGGAGAAAGAATTTAAGAAAAATAATTAAGATTTTTGATTTAATTAATGAAGAGAAGATATTAAAATATGAATCCTTAATACTTGGTTTTAATTTCTACTTTAATTTGCCAAATAGAAAAAAGATAAATCCTCTTAAATCCTTTACTCCTTTATATATGAATATTAACAGATTGAAGGAGATTCAAAAGAATAGAGGTTTTAATTTAGAGATATCAGAGGGGCAATTTGAACCTTGGGGTGTAGCTAATACACCAGGTAATTCATATTCAGATTTTCTCTATCTCTTAGATAGCTGTATAGAGTATTTTCCTAAAGATTACAGATACAAGCTTATTAGATTATGGGGAGTAGAGGAGTTAGCTTTAAAAATGCAAAGGAAAGAGCTAACCTCCCAACACATAGAGATTATTAAAAGTATTAAATACGCTTAATTTACAAAGGTACTAATTTGAATTCATCCATTACGAAGGCACCTGCAGTATCTTCATTTTTTGTAAATACTACTGTATTGCTTCCTTTATTAAGGGGTGTTTGCCCTATCTCATACCATTTCCATCCCTTAGTATCTTCTGGAACATGTTGATATGCTAATGTTTTAAAATTGTTAATTACAATTATTACATCCCTTGTACCAGGGGTATACAGTCCATCATCTGTAAGCTTTACATAAAGGGTATATTCGCCATTTTCTTGGGAGGTTACATCATATATTGCAGATGAACCCTTACCAGCTAAGTAAGCTTCAAGACCTCTTGCAGATTCCTTAATATATGAGAAAGAATCACTTGCACTAAGAGTTCCTTCTCCTGCTTCAATATATATTGTACCTTCTGGGTCATTGGCTCTATCATCTTCCTCTTCTTGTTGTGTATTATTATGATTCTCTGTATTGGCTTTGTTTTTGTTTAATAGTAATACTGTTACTGGTACAGCTATTACAATGAGTAGTATTGGGATAAAGATAAAATATTTTTTTCTATTCATAAGGATTGTATATAAATTAATATATATCAGTATATACTAATACGGTTTTTACTAAAAGTAGTGTTGTTAAAATGTAAAAGATACATTATAATAAACACTCTAAGCTTTCACTTGAAAAATATATATGTCTAGTATTGAAGAGTACAAAGAAAATTTAGAAAATTGTACAGAGGATTCAGAGGTTGCCCAAATTATTGATGCCCATTTTAAAGAAGATCCATTGCTTAAATTTGAAGTATTTCCCCAGGGTGTGAGTTTCACTTATAACGACTTATCTAACAGTATGGCAAGTATGTATATTAGTCCAATAAGGGATGGTAAGGAGTTTTTAATATCTCAGATGTATCCGTATTGGTATGATAAGGGACTGAGTCCTTACGACAAGATAACAAGAATGGTTGTAAGTCACAATGGATGGGGAAATACCATTAAAATGTTTAAAGACAGGGTTATTAAAAGTGGGAAGATTAATCCTGAAACAGAAAAACATATATTAAAACCTGTTATGAGTAGGATAACGGGGGCAGAGAAGTTAGCAGACTCTCTCCTTATGCGAGCAGATGTATATCTTCATATGTTACTTGAAATGAAGAAGTTATCACCTAAGTATAATTCTACAATAGAGCATTTCAGAGGTAATATCTCTATGTGTGGAGATTGTGATAAATATTTACCTATATGGAATGGGATTA